>JBAZZO010000001.1 GCA_041658765.1 Coriobacteriia bacterium
CTCGCGCCCACGGCGGTCTCGGCGGCGCTCGCGCTCGGGCTCGCCGTCGCGTTCGCGCTGCTCGCCTCGGAGCGCCCGGAGCTCGGGGTCGTGGCGCTCGTCGGCGCTGCCGCGCTCGACGTCACCGGTCGCGTCGCGACGGTCGCCGGCGTGCAGCTCACCGCGTACCAGCTCGTCGTCGCCGCGCTTGTCGCGGTCCTCGGGGTGAGGGCGGTCCGCCGTCGCGCGCGGGTCCCGGCCACGCCCGCCGACCTGCCCGCCGCGCTCTTCCTCGCCTTCGCGCTCGCCGCGGTCCCCGGGGCGGTCTCGCCCAAGCTCGCCGCGGTCTCCTTCCTCAGTCTGCTCTCGAGCGTCGTGCTGCTCTATCTCGTCGTGGTCGCGGTCGACACTCCCGAACGCGGCGAGACCGTGGTCTGGGGACTGCTCGCCATCGCGGCGGTCCTGGGCGCGCTCGCGCTCGTCGAGCGGGCGGGGCTCTACTCCATCCAGCCGTTGCTCAAGGCCTGGGGGTACGGCATCCGGGCGAAGACGACGTTCAAGGACCCGAACGTCTTCGGCAGCTTCCTCGCGTGCGCGGCCGCGTTCGGCGTGCCGTTCGCGCTCGAGCGCCGCGGCACGGTCCGGCGGCTTGCGGCGTGGGGCGCGGTGACGGTGACGGTGCTCGGCCTCGTCGTGACGTTCTCACGCGGGGCGTGGGGCGGCTTCCTGCTCGCGCTGGTCGTCGTCCTAGTCTTCGCGCGCGTACCTCTTCGCGTGAAGACCGCGTTCGTGGGCGTCGCCGGTCTGCTCCTAGCGGTGCTGCTCCTGCGCTACCTCGATCCCGGGTGGGTCCGAGAGAAGCTCGTCGACGTGGGGCAGAACCGCTCCTTCATGTACCGGATCTACATGGGAGGCTCCGCTCTGCGCATGTGGCTCGACCACCCGTGGGGCGTCGGTCCAGGGAACTACCCGCTGGTCTTCCCCGCGTACCGGGACGCCTTCGTCGCGCCCGGTCTCGTCGAGTCGCACACCGCCTACCTCACCGTGCTGGTCGAGACGGGGCTGGCGGGCCTCGCGGGTCTCCTGTGGCTGGTGTGGAGGTTCCTCACGCGCACGGCGCGTGCGGCGCTCACACTGCCCGAAGGCGCGGCGCACGCGATCGCGGTCGGCGCGCTCGCCGCGGGCGTGGCGTTGCTCGCGCAGGCGTTCACGTACAGTCTTGAGACGAGCAAATTCCTTTGGTTGACTGTAGGCTTGGGGATGGCGGCGGCACGCATGAGCCGCACCCCACGTGGCGAGGAGTGACCGTGGACGAGCGCGACGAGATCACGACGCTGGGACGGTTCGCGCGCGGGCAGTGGCCGGTGGTGCTCGCCGCCGTCGTGGTCACGACGACGCTCGCGGTCTGGCTGGCGGCGGCGCGCGCGCCCGAACCGGTGTGGGTCGCGACGTCGCGGGTGCGGGTCTCCACCAACGTCGCGAACATAGCGAACGCGCCCACCGTCGACACCCTCGTCGCGGCGGCGACGCAACCGCAGACGCTGCGCCTGGCGGCCACGTCCCTCGGTCTCGGGCCGAGCGCGCTGGCGGGCAGGGTCTCTGCGGCCATCGACTCGAAGAACCGCAGCGTCGCGGACATCTCGGTGCGCGACGCCGACAAGGACCTCGCTTCGGCGAAGGCCGATGCGGTCGCGATCGCGGTCCGCGAGAAGGCGCTCGAGCCGCTGAGGATACTCATCGGTTTCCAGAACGCGAACGCGGATTCCCTCGAGGAGCGCATCCCGGTCCTCGAGTCGGCGCTCTCCGACCTCCAGCGCCGTCTGCGCTCCGGTTCGCTGACCGACGTGGAGCGCGCGGGTTTCGAGCAGACCGTGCTGGAGACGCGCGTCCAGATCTACTCATACGGAGATCTTGCCCGGCAGGCGAGGTTCACCGCCGACCTGACCTCGAACTACGTCGTGTCGGACGGCATCGCTTCGGTGGTGCGCGTCGCCGACACGGGGCGTCTGCTCTCCGCAGGACTGCGGGGGCTCATCGTCGGGCTCATCGCCGGTATGCTCGCGGCGCTCGTTCGCGAGAGGATGACACGAGGCCGCCTTGGCGCGTGAGGCCGTCGTCTGCCATGTGACTTCCGTCCACGTCCCCACGGACGGCCGTATCCTCTACCACGAGTGCCGCTCTCTCGCGAAGCGCTACCGTACCGTGCTCGTCTGCCGCGACGACGGCGGTCCGCGCAAGATTCAGGGCGTCGAGATACGGCCCCTACCCTGCAAGCGTGGGCGTCTCGCGCGCTTCCTCGGAGCGAGCGAGATCGTCGGCGCGGCCGAGCATGTGGACGCCGACCTCTACCACTTCCACGACCCCGAACTCCTTCCGGTGATGCGCAGGTTCGCGCGGCGCACGGGGAAGCCGATCGTCTACGACGCGCACGAGCACTACCCGGACGCCATGGACCAGAAGGCCTGGATCCCCGCGCCGCTGCGCCCGCTCGCGGCGGCCTTCGCGGACCACACCGAGCGCGCTGCCGTGCCGGGGCTGTCGGCGGTCGTCGTGGCGGACGCGGCGCTCAAGGAACGGTTCGCGGCGCTTCACGGTCGCGTCGTCGAGCTCGACAACTACCCGCCGCTGTCGCTCTTCGGCGAGCCGCACGTGCCGCCCCCCGGGCCACCGACGATGATGTACGTGGGGTCGATCTCGGCGGTGCGCGGCTTCTACGACATGATCGCGACCCTCGAGCTCGTGCGCGCCGACCTGCCCGACGCGAGGCTCGTCGTCTACGGGAGCCCGACCGAGGAGGTCGCCGGCGCGTTCGATCGCGTCATGGCGACGCTGCCCGACGGCGCGCTCGAACTGCGCGGACCCATCGCGTACGAGGACGTGCCGGCCGCTCTGGGCGAAGCGAACGTGGGCCTGTCTCTGCTCCGTCCACACCCGAAGTACCACAAGAACGTCTCCACGAAGGTATTCGACTACATGGCGGGCGGCGTGCCCTACGTCGCGAGCAGCTTCCATCCGCTGCGCGCGGTCACGGGCGGTGTGGGCGGCGAACTCGTGAGGCCCGGCGATCCCGTCGCGGCGGCACAGGCCGTCTTCCACCTGCTGTCCGAGCCGCTCGCGGCGCAGCGGACGGGGCTCGCGGGCCGCCGGCTGGTCGAAGAACGCCTGAACTGGGAATCGATGGAGGAGCGGTTGTTCGGTCTCTACGAGACGCTCCTGGCGTGAGGGGGTCGGCGATGGGTGCGGACGGGCTGCGCGTGGAGGTCCCCGAGGCGCTCGCGCCGTGGCGCGGCCAGGTGCGCGTCGCGCTCGTCCTCGGGTCGGGGCTCGGCGCCGTAGCGGACGCGGTCGAGGGCCCCACCGAGATCCCCTTCGCGAACCTCGCAGGGTTCCCGCACCCGCCCGCCGCGCTCGCCGGTCACGCGGGCCGACTCGTCCTGGGGAAGCTGCAAGGCGTCGCGTGCGCGGTCTTCATGGGCCGCCTCCACACCTACCAGGGTCTGTCGGCGCTCGACGCAGCGTATCCCGCCCGCCTGGCGGCGGCGCTCGGCGCCGAGGTCATCGTCGTGACGAACGCTGCCGGCGCGGTGAACCGCTCGCTCGACGCGGGCGACCTCGTCGTCATCGACGACCACATCAACCTCCTGGGAGACAACCCCTTGCGCGGGTGGCCGGGCCCCGACGGCGGCACTCCGTTCGTGTCGATGCGCGACGGCTACGACCCGGCACTGCGAGACCTGGCGCGGGTCGTCGCCATGGAGGAGGGTATCGCGCTCGAGGGCGGGGTCTACGCGGCCGTCGCCGGACCGAGTTACGAGACGCCCGCCGAGGTACGCGCGCTCGAAGCGGCCGGCGCCGACGTCGTCGGCATGTCGACCGTCCCGGAGGTCATCGCTGCGCGCGCACTGGGCCTGCGCGTGCTCGGTCTGTCACTGGTGACGAACGTCGCGGCCGGGGCGCGGATCTCGCACGAAGAGGTGCTCTCGGCGGGAGAGCGCGCGTCGGCCGACCTCACACGCCTCATCCTTGCTATACTGTCGCGTCTGTAGCTGACATCTCGAAAGGAACCTCCTCATGGACCATCACGTGAAAGACCCTTCCCTCGCTGCCGCCGGCAAGGCGCGCATCGAGTGGGCCGACCGCGACATGCCCGTCCTCGCGTCGATCCGCGAGCGCTTCGAGCGCGAGAAGCCGCTGCAGGGGTTGCGCGTCTCGGCGTGCCTGCACGTCACCACCGAGACGGCGAACCTCATGCGCACATTGAAGGCCGGCGGCGCGGACATCGTCCTCTGCGCGAGCAACCCGCTGTCCACGCAGGACGACGTGGCGGCGGCGCTCGTCTCCGAGTACGGCATCCGCACGTACGCCATCAAGGGCGAGGACACCCAGACGTACTACTCGCACATCGACGCGGCCATCGACCACAAGCCGCAGTTCACGATGGACGACGGCGCGGACGTCGTGGGCAGGATCCACGCCGAGCGCACCGAGGCGCTCGCCGACGTCATCGGCGGCACCGAGGAGACGACCACCGGCGTCATCCGCTTGCGCGCGATGGCGGCGGACGGCGCGCTCAAGATCCCCATCGTGTCGGTGAACGACGCGGACACGAAGCACCTCTTCGACAACAGGTACGGCACCGGCCAGTCGACCATCGACGGCGTCATCCGCGCGACGAACCGGCTCATCGCGGGGCGTACGGTCGTCATCTCTGGTTACGGCTGGTGCGGGCGCGGCGCCGCGATGCGCACCGACGGCCTCGGCGCGAACGTCGTGATCTGCGAGATCGACCCGCTCAAGGCACTCGAGGCGGTGATGGACGGCTATCGCGTGATGCCCGCCATCGACGCCGCTCCCATCGCCGACATCTGGATCACGGTGACCGGTGACATCAACGTCATCGACGCGCAGCATTTCGCCGTCATGAAGGACGAGGCGATCATCTGCAACTCCGGTCACTTCAACGTCGAGATCAACATCCCGCACCTGCGCGATGCAGCGATCTCCGTTCGCGAGGTGCGCCCGCTCGTCGAGGAGTTCACGATGGCGGACGGCCGCCACATCTACCTGCTGGCCGACGGCCGTCTCGTGAACCTCTCGTGCGCGGAGGGTCATCCCGCCTCGGTCATGGACATGTCCTTCGCGAACCAGGCGCTGGCCGCGGAGTACATGGTCCGCAACGCGGCCTCGCTCACTCCCGGCGTCTACCCCGTGCCGGCCGATATCGACGCGGAGATCGCGAAGCTCAAGCTCGAGACGATGGGCGTGAGGATCGACACGCTCACGCCCGAGCAGGAGCGCTACCTCGCGTCGTGGCAGGAGGGGACGGTCTAGGCCGTCCGCCTTCACGGAAGGGGAGTCGCATGCCGATCGAGGACAAGATCCCGCGCACCATCTGGTGGGAGGACGGAGTGGTCCGCTTGGTGGACCAGTCGCGTCTCCCGCTAGTCGGAGACGTCCTCGAGTGCTCGGATCACACGGGCGTATGTTGGGCGATCAAGGGCCTCGCGGTGAGAGGTGCGCCGGCGCTCGGCGTCGCCGCTGCGCTCGCGATAGCCCTGTGGGTGGCGAACGAGAGCAAGGAGATCGACGACGTCGCGGAGTTCTTCATGGGGCTCGAAGAGGTCGCCGACGAGATCGCCGAGACGCGTCCGACCGCAGTGAACCTGCGCTGGGGAGCTCAGAGGATGAAGCTGCTGGCGGCGGCCAACTCCGACCTGCCGCTCCCCGAACTGAGGGAACTCATCATCCAGGAGGCTCTCAACATCGCCTCCGAGGACGAAGCGCGCAACCGCGAGATCGGCCGGCACGGTGCGGAACTGATCGAGCCGGGCTCACGTCTGCTCACGCACTGCAACGCCGGTTCGCTGGCGACCGCTTACTTCGGGACGGCGCTCGGCGTGATCTTCACCGCGCACGAGCAGGGCAAGGTCGAGCACGTCTGGGTCGACGAGACGCGTCCGGTGATGCAGGGCGCGCGTCTCACGGCTTGGGAACTCATGGTCGCGGGCGTGCCGTGCGCACTCATCACCGACAGCATGGCGGCCGCCGTCATGGCGGCCGGGGCCGTGGACGCCGTCATCGTCGGCGCCGACCGCATCGCCGCGAACGGCGACACCGCGAACAAGATCGGCACGTACGGGCTCGCGGTGCTCGCGCACGAGCACGGCATCCCGTTCTACGTCGCGGCGCCGACCTCCACCGTCGACCTCACCATCTCCACGGGCGCGGAGATCCCCATCGAGGAGCGCGATCACGACGAGGTCACCGGCGTCGCGTGGTCGGCGGTCTTCGAGGCCACCGACGCGAAGGTGAGCGCGGCGTTCGACGCGCTGACCATCGAAGGCCCGTTCGACGTCGACCTCGGCCGCGGGCACAAGCTGCTGGTCTCGCGCAAGGGAGGGGCGTTCCAGCTCGATGGGTGGGCGCGCATCGCCCCGGTCGACGTGCCGGTGTACAACCCCGCGTTCGACGTCACGCCCAATCGCTACATCAGTGCCATCATCACCGAACGCGGCGTCGCGAGGCCGGACTTCGAGACTTCGCTCGCGCTGCTGTGCATGGGGTCGGGCGCGCTGCACGAGCTGGAGTCGTTCGGGGAACTCGGCTCGGACTAGGGGACGAAGGTGTCCTTCATCGCGCTCGCCCGAGTGCTCGCGGGCATCCTCGCTCTCGTCGGTGTCGGCGTCGCGCTGCGCGCTACGGGACTGCTCAAGCCCGAGGACGCCAAGCCGATCAACACGCTCATGGTCTACGTCGCTCTGCCGGCGCTCGTCTTCCGCACGGTGCACCCCGCGCCGTTGTCGTGGGAACTCGCGGGGATCGCTGGGATCGCCTGGGCGGTCACGGCGGCCGGATTCGCGCTCGGGTGGGTCCTTGCGCGCGCCCTGCGCCTTCCGCCGAGGACGGCCGGCGGGTTCATCCTGTGCGCCGCGCTCGGCAACACAGGCTACATCGGCTATCCCGTGGTGCGGACCCTATTGGGTGAGCATGCGCTTCTCCAGGCGATCTTCTTCGACGTGTTCGGGACGGTCGTCGCGCTCATGACGGTCGGGATCCTCGTCGCGTCGCGCATGGGGGACCATGAGGGACCGGTGAACCCGATCCGTGAGCTGCTGACCTTCCCAGGCGTGGTGGCGTTGATCGTCGCGCTCGCTCTGAAACCGGTCGCCGTTCCGAGTGCGGTAAGCACCTGGTTGGATGCGCTCGCTAGACTGGTCGTGCCGCTCATCATGGTCTCGGTAGGACTGAGTCTGCGCCCGGGTGTCTCGCGGGGCAGCACGGTGCCGCTCGGGGTGATCGCCGCAGTGCGACTCGTCGCCCTGCCGCTCGTCGCTCTTGCAGTGGGTTCCGCGTTCCTGCCGGACCGCGGAGCGGTGCGCCTCGTCGTTCTCGAGGCGGGGATGCCCTCGATGATGCTCAGCCTCGTCGTGGGGATGCGCTTCAAGCTCGACACGGACTTCATCGCGACGGCCATCGTGACGACGAGCGTGCTCTCGATCGTCAGCGTGCCGCTGCTGCAGATGCTCGTCCGCTGAGCGCGCCGCTCCGCGGCGAGCGGGGGAGGCGCGTGTTCGAGGGGCTCGCAGAGCTGCTCTTCCCTACGCGGTGCGCCGGATGCGACGCGCCGGGCGCGGCCTTGTGCCCGAGGTGCCTGGCGGATGTGGCGCGCATCGACCGCGCGCTAGCCTGCGTCCGTTGCGGCGCGCCCGGAGGACGCGACGAGTGCGCGACGTGCGCGGACGCGCGGTACGCATTCCGCGCGACGAGATGTGCGGGCGTGCTCGCCGGGCCACTCGCACGCGCGGTCGTGACGTACAAGGACTCCGGCGAGCGCCGCCTCGCGCTCGTCCTCGCGGGGCTCGCGGGCGACGCGCTCGTGGGATGGGAGGGCTGGGCGGAGGCGGTCACCTGGGTCCCCGCGTCGCCGGCGGCGGTGGTGCGGCGGGGCTTCGATCACGCCGAACTCCTCGCGCGATGCCTTGCGGCGAGACTCGACACGCACCCAGTGCGGATGCTCCTGTGCCGCGAGGGGCGCGACCAGCGCGAGCTCGGCCGCGACGCGCGACGCGCGAACGCCGCCGGAGCGTTCGTCGCGCGCCCCGGGCTCGCGGCCCCGGCGCGCGTGCTCCTCGTCGACGACGTCCTCACCACAGGATCGACGATGGACGCCGCCGCCGCGCGTCTGCGGGAGGCGGGCGCGGTCGAGGTGCGCGCCGTCGCCGTGGCTCGCGCGTGCGGGCCGCTCGAGGCCGGCCATCTGCTACAATCCGGGGTGCTTCCACCCGGGTCTGTGGTTGCGGGCGTAAGCCCAAGTCCAAGGTAGGCGCGGCCGAATGGACCCACGTAAGCCGGGAGCCGAATGGTCCCGCGCGAGCATGGCGCGCCTTAGGGGTAAGTCGTACCGTCCGCCCTCGGGTGGGCGAGAGGGCCGTTAGTGAGATAGCATCAAGCGGAAGCCCCGGTACGCGAGTGTGGGGCCAAAGACCAGGTCAGCCGGGTGGAAGCACCGACTTCTAGTCTGGTGAGGAGAACGGTCCATGCGCCGAGCAGCCATGGTGTCGCGCGTACTGGCGGGAGCGCTCGTCTCGGCGATCCTGCTCGCCGGGTGCGCGGACAAGCCCGTCGTCAAGCTCGATCCGAAGATCGCGCCGCCCGCCATCGGCGAGGCCGGGGTGCTCCGGATCGGCGTCGACCTCGGCTATCCGCCGTTCGCGGGGACGGACGAGGGCCGCAAGGCCGGTCTCGACATCGATGTCGCATCCGCCGTCGCGGCCGAGTTGGGCCTGAAGACGCGCTTCGTCGACGTTCCCGGCGATGAGGTGGGCGAGGCGCTCGGTGCGCGGACGGTCGACATCGCGCTCGCGGGCATCCCGATCAGCGAGGCTGTCATGTCGGACGTCGCGTTCGCGGGTTCGTACGCGCTCGACGGCCCGGTGCTCTTCGCTTCAGGCGAGCAGACGCTGACCGTCGCCGAGCTCGGCGGGAAGCGCGTCGTGGCCCAGCAGGGCTCGGCCGCCGCATGGGCGCTCGAGTACGAACTCGGCGCCGGCGCCTACACCACGGTGCCCACGTTGCGTGCCGCGCTCGAGGCGGTCGCGAGCGGTACCGCGGACGTCGCGGCGGGTGACGCGCTCGTGGGCGCCTACATCGCGCGCGATCTGCCCAAGGTGCTCGTCGCCGGGAAGATAGGCGCTGCGGTCCCCGTCGGCATCGCGGTGGCCAAGGACTCCCCAGAGCTCGAGTCCGCGGTCCGTCAAGCGCTCGACTCGCTCGCGACCGAGGGCATCCTCGAGACGCTGCGCGCGAAGTGGGCCGGTTCCGCTCCGGCCTTGCGCATCGACGGGGCTACCGGCGCGATCGAAGCGACCGCGCCGTAGAGCTCCTTCGCATCGCCGGACGACCCGGCCTGCATATTCCTTCGCGCATCCCCTTGCGGTATAGTCAGGGCGCGCCCGGCATCGGGCGGCAGAAGTATACGGTTCTGCCAAGTTTTTATGCATTTCGGTCATGGAGGAGGAACAGATGCGTAGAGTCACCCGATCGTTCGCACTGCTGCTGGCCTTCGCGCTGCTCGTCAGCGTGTTCGCCATCGGTGGATGCGCCAAGAAGGAGCCGGCCGCCGAAGAGCCGGCAGCGAAGCCGACCTACACGCTGGTCAGCGAAGGCAAGATCACCGTCGGATCGGACACCTCGTTCCCGCCGTTCGAGTCGATGACCGGTGACGTCGCCGAGGGCTTCGACGTCGATCTCATGACCGCCATCGGCAAGGAGCTCGGCCTCGCCGTCGAGTTCAAGACCGAGACGTTCGACACGCTCGTGCCCACGCTCAAGGCCGGCGGCAAGTTCGATGTCATCGCCTCGGGCATGTTCATCACCGACGAGCGCAAGCAGTCCATCGACTTCAGCGACGAGTACGGTGTCGCGAATCAGGGCGTCGCGGTGAAGAACGGTTCCGCCATCGCGAGCCTCGACGATCTCGCGGGCAAGAAGATCGCGGTACAGTCGGGCACCACGGGCGAGGAATGGGTCAAGGAGAACGCCAAGGGTGCGACGATCGTCCCGTTCAAGACGGCCACCGATCAGATCGTCGCCCTCCAGGCGGGCAACGTGGAAGCTGCCGTCAACGACAGCCCGGTCATGCAGTACCTGGTCATGGACCCGGCCAAGGGACTCAAGATCGCTGCTGAGGCGCCGACCGCCGAGCTCTATGGTTTCGGCGTGAGCAAGGACAATCCCGATCTCCTCAAGGGGATCAACGATGCTCTTGCCAAGCTCAAGGCCTCCGGCGAGTACGCCGCCATCTACAAGAAGTGGTTCGGTGTCGAGCCGACCAACTAGTCCTACCCGCTGACGCGGGCACGACGAACGCGCACCGCGGGGCCCCCGGTCCAACCACCGGGGGCTCCGCGCGTGTCGCTTTCATGGAGTGAGGGATCACACCGCATGATGCGAGCCCGCATCCTAGGCCTCTCGGCGCTGGTCGCGCTCATCGGCGTCCTCGCTATCCAGCCGGTCGCCCTAGCCGTCGAGAACGCCAAGGTCACGCTCAACGAGCAGACCGGTGGGAAATCGACGCGGTTCACCCTCAACGCCTTCTCAGGGGCGGACGAGCGCATCGACTCTGTGCGCCTCGTCTTCCCGAAGGGCTTCGACCTGAGCAAGGCGCGCTTCGTGACGGACGAACTCGAAGGCGTGAAGGTCACTCACATGACCTCCGACGTCTCGGTGAGCGGGACCACCGTCGACTTGGCGTTGAAGACCCCGCTCGAGCCGGGCGGGCAGCTTCGCGTGCTCATGTACGACGTGATCACCACGTTCAAGGGCGGCAGCTACACGCTGGGGATGACCTACACCTCCGGCGGGGCCGAACGCGATGTCCCCGGGCTCGAGTTCGAATACGTCACGCCTCCGCTGTGGGAGCGTCTCACAACCCGGATGGATCGCAGCTCGTTCGTCGCCGCATGGAACGACGTCAAGACTCTGAACATCTTTTTCAAGCCGCAGTTGTTCGTCGAAGCGACCTTCGTCGTCTTCGTGGGATGGCTCACCTCCATCGGTCTGGTGGCCTTCGCCTTCCCGCTCGCGATCACGTACGGGCTGATACTCGCGTTCATGAAGATGTCGAAGATCGCGCTGCCGCGCTGGATCGCCGCGGCGTACATCAACGTCATCCGCGGCACGCCGCTCTTCCTGCAGATATACGTCGCATTCGTCGGGTTGCGGATCGCCGGGCTGCGGATGAACGACTTCCTCACCGGCGTGATCGTGCTGATGCTCAACAGCTCGGCATATCTGGCGGAGATCTTCCGGGCCGGCATCCAATCGATCCACAAGGGGCAGTTCGAGGCGGCCTCGTCTCTGGGCATGACCTACACGAAGACGATGCGTTTCGTGATCATCCCGCAGACGGTGCGCCGGGTGCTCCCGACGATGACGTCCGAGTTCATCCTGCTGTTCAAGGACACCGCGCTGCTGTTCCCGGTCGGCGTCTTCGAGCTGATGATGTACAGCAACCAGATCGTCGCGCGCTCGGGCAACCTCACGCCGTTCATGGTCGCGGCCGGCTACTACCTCGTGGTGACGATCCCGCTCATCCACTGGGTCGGCAAGCTCGAGGAGAGGCTCGCCGTCTCCGAGCGCGGCTCATCCGTGGAGAAGCCGAAGCATCGCGGCGGGCTGTTCTGGCGTCCGGTCACGGCCGGCCCGATCTCGGAGCTCGAGGTCTCGGCCGCCGAACACGAGTCGAGGTGACCGGGATGCCGCAGGCGATCATCCGCATCGAGGGGCTGCACAAGAGCTTCGGCGCCACGCAGGTGCTCAAGGGAGTCGACCTCGAGGTCGACAAGGGCGAGGTCGTCGTCATCCTCGGGCCGTCGGGCTCGGGTAAGTCTACGATGCTGCGCTGCGTCAACCGCCTCGAGGAGTCGACCGGCGGCAAGATCTGGTTCGAGGACCTCGAGGTCACGAGCCCGAAGACCGACATCAACCAGGTGCGCGAGAAGGTCGGGATGGTCTTCCAGTCCTTCAACCTTTTCCCGCACCTGACCTCGAAGGGCAACGTCATGCTCGCCCAGCAGAAGGTGCTCGGGCGCAGCAAGGCGGAGGCAGAGCGGGTCGCCGTCGAGCAGCTCACGCGAGTGGGCCTGGGGGACAAGGTCGACAGCTACCCGTCGCAGCTCTCGGGCGGGCAGCAACAGCGCGTCGCCATCGCGCGCGCGCTCGCGATGAACCCCCACGTCATGCTCTTCGACGAGGTCACGAGCGCGCTCGACCCGGAGCTCGTCCGCGGAGTGCTCGACGTCATGAAGTCGCTCGCGGCCGCCGGCATGACGATGCTCGTCGTCACGCACGAGATGGGCTTCGCGCGCGACGTGGCCGACCGCGTCATCTTCATGGACGACGGCGTCATCGTCGAGCAGGGCACCCCCGCCGAGGTCTTCGACACCCCCAAGTCCGAGCGCACCCAGGACTTCCTCGGCCACATCCGGTAACGTTCCGCCGTCGAACGACGAGCGGTCACCCGTCCGTGTCCCCGCATGGGTATCTTCTTCGTGTAGGCACCAGACAAGGGAGGCGCCGAATGCAGATCGTCGTGAAGGCTCGACACATGGATCTCACGCCTGCGATCCGCGAGTACATCGATGAGAAGATAGGCCGCGTCGGCAAGTCGCTGAATCACATCGTCAAGAGCATCGAGGTGGAGCTGAGCGTCGAGAAGAACCCGTCCATCGCGAACGGGCATCTCGTGGAGGTCACGGTCCACACGAAGGGGCCGGTCATCCGCGCGAAGGAGGCCGCGGCCGACACGTTCGCCGCGATCGACCTCGTGACGGACAAGCTCGAGCGTCAGGTCTTCAAGTACAAGGACCGCATCGCCGAGCGGCACTCTCCGCACGGCGCGGTCGCGGCGGTCGCGCCGCGCATGGCTCCGGAGCAGGCCGAGGACGAGCCGTCCATCGTCAAGACGAAGACGGTCGAGGTCAAGCCGATGTCCGCGGAGGAAGCGATCCTCCAGCTGGAGCTGCTCGGCCACGACTTCTTCGTCTTCGCGTCCGCCGACACCGACCAGGTCAACGTCCTCTACCGCCGCAACGACGGCGACTACGGGCTCATCCTGCCGCAGCAAGCCTGACGCGGCATCCGCATCGCGTGTGAGAAGGAGGGCGTCCCACGGGGCGCCCTCCGCGCGTAGGGGTTGCGTTCGTGTATACGAAAACGTAGATTTATCTACGGAGGCGATGGTCATGACGGACTACGTGCAGATCTCGGCCCAGATAAGCGAGGCTACCCGCTCCAGGCTCGACCAATACGCCCGCGAGACCGGCATGAAGAAGAGCCGGCTCGTCGAGGATGCTATCCAGGCTCATCTCGACACGCTCGATTCGGTGCCCGCGGAGTATGTGGTTCCCGCGCGGGTCGTCGTGGACGCTCAGACGTGGGACTGGATACTCGACGAGATCGAGAATCCCGGGGAACCGACGCCCGCGCTGCGCGAACTGATGCGACGGCGGGACGATGAAGGTTAGGACGCTCGAGCGCTCGGACATCCGCGAGGGGTTCGAGTGCGGTGAGCCGTCGCTCGATGCGTTCCTGCAGCGTTATGCGTGGCAGGACCAGACGCGCTACCACCTCGGGGTCACCTACGTGGCGGTCGACGAGCGCACCCGTCGCGTGGTCGGGTACTTCACCCTCGCGGCGGCTTCCATCTCGAGCGAGGGCGTTTCGGGCGCGCCGCCATCGGGTGGCTATCGAGAACTGCCGGTCCTGCGTGTGGCCCGACTGGCGGTCGACAGACGGGTGCAGGGAGCGGGTGTCGGCTCAGAGCTGCTGAGGGCGGCGCTGCGCATCGCTGTCGAGGAATCGCGCCGGATCGGGTGCGCGGGCGTGATGGTCGACGCGCGTCCCGAGAGCGTCGGCTTCTACGAGCGGTTCGGCTTCCGTGCGATGACCGTGCTCGTCGGAGCGGCCGCCGCTCGTCCGCGACCGACGCCGATGTTCCTCGCGATCGCACGCGCCCTCCACGCGTAGGGGTTGCGTTTCGGCCGTGCGTCTGGCCAAAATGTGACGCAGGTCACTGTCGAGCACACCAACACACCCGGCATCCATCGCAGAATCAGACGTAGAAGTCGTCGAACCAGGGAGCTCCAGCGTGGACCAGCCCTTGACCGCGGCGAGTGTCGCCGAGATCGAGCAGACCCTCTGCCAGGTGGCCGAGATCAAGGCCGCGCGCATCGTCACGGGCATCAGCGGCTCCATCGACGAGATCCACGTCCTCGCGCTTCCGACGAAGGCTCCCAAGCAGCTCGCGCGCGACATCGAGTCGACGATCATGGCGAGCTTCGGCATCGCCATCGACCATAAGGTGATCTCCATCGCCCAGCTCGGGCAGGACATGATCCCCAAGAGCGGTCCGGCGATCCATCCGCGAGCCCGTATCGTCGCGATCAACGCTTCCGTCAGCGGCGTGCACGCCAGCACGATGGTGGAGCTGGAGATCGAGGGCGAGACGTTCCTCGGCTCCTCGAAGGGGCCGGCGAGCCAGACGAGCCGCCTGCGGCTGATCGCGCAGGCCACGCTCAACGCCGTCGAGCAGTACACACACGGGACCTTCGGGTTCGCGCTCGAGGACGTGTGCATCGTGCAGTTGGGTCGCGAGAATGTCGCGGTGAGTTGCGTCGTCGTGGTGACACCTCTCGGGGAGCAGAGCTTCGCCGGCTCAGCGCTCGTGCGTCAGAACGAGAAGGACTCGGTGGTGCGAGCTACGCTCGACGCCATCAACAGGCGGATGGGCTTCTTCACAACAGCATAGTAGCCAACGGTTTGGACCGAGCCGTGGACGCAAGAATGGACAGAACTGTCAGCACACGAACGAGCGGAGCGGGCAGAGTTCTTCCATCACTAGCGGGATGGGAGGAGACACCACTTCTACTTCAGCGAAGGGGGTCTTCTCACCATGAAGAGGATCATCGTTCTCCTCAGCTCTTTGGCTGCCTTGGTTCTCGGCGGCGGCGCCTGGTGGCGTCTGTAGCTTCCCCTGAGTTACCCGCTACGGTTTCGGTCCGCACTAATCGAGGAGCGGGGGGTGGAAGGTGAGTCAGCCGACTACTCCCCGCTCCTTCCATGTCTACGTTTCGGTGATTGTTTGCGTGAGTGCCGCAGCGCTTGCTGCTTCAGTCGTTGCCGCACCGGTTGGATTCTCGCGGGTGTTGCTCCTTTTGCTGGCTGCGACGGTAGTGGCCGAGAACCTTGCGGTCGATATTCCCGGGGGTGGTAGTGCGTCCATCGCGTATCCGCTGACTCTGGCTGCCATCATGTTGCTCGGGCCTGCTGCGGGCGGTCTGGTCGCGGCATTCTCGGGGATGAACATCAACGACGTAAGGCGACGGCGGCCTTTCGAACACATTGGGTTCAACATTGCACAACTCGTCCTGTCAGCTGTTGCTGCGGGATGGGCTTACCGGCTCTCCTTCTCCGTGCTGAACAACGGTCACCTCATCCAATTCCCCGTGACGACGTTGAGCACGGGTTCTGCGACCGCGGCAGTGCTCGGGGCAGTCCTAGCGCTCGGTCTGGTCAGCGTGATCCTGAACGTTGGACTTGTTGGCGCTGCAATCTCCCTACTCAATCAGATTCCTGTGAGACGGGTGTGGGCTACAAATGCGTCTTGGATTGCCCCAACGCAGCTTGCACTGGCTCTATTGGGCCTTGCAATCGCCCAGGTTCTGGGCACGGTCGGGCCGGTCGGCTTCCTGCTGTTCGTCGTGCCGCTCATAGTGGCGCGACAGGTCTACGTGCGATACGTGGCTCTGCGGGAGGCGTATGTCGACACGACACGCTCGCTCGTCGCCGCGATCGAGGCGAAGGATCCCTACACCCGCGGTCATTCCGAGCGGGTCGCAGCCTACTCCCAGCAGATCGCCCGGGCGATGCATCTGGATGAGAAGTCGGTCAGCAAGCTCGAGTGGGCGGGGCTGTTGCACGACCTCGGGAAGATAGGCATCAGCAACCGCACCCTGCAGAAGCCTTCGACCCTCACGCGCGACGAGTTCGACGAGATCAAGCGACATCCCGGCATCGGCGCACACATCCTCGAGTCGGTGACGTTCCTGCACGATGTCGTGCCTGCGGTGGCCGCCCATCACGAGCGGCTCGATGGGAGCGGCTATTCGCTGGGGCTGACCGGCGACGACATCCCGCTCGAAGCACGCATCCTGGCGGTCGCGGACAGCTACGACGCCATGACGTCGCAGCGTCCGTATCGCGATGCGCTGTCCCCGGAAATGGCCTTGGGCGAACTCGAGCTCAACACCGGCAAGCACTTCGACGAGCAGGTCGTCGCGGCGTTCGCGGGTCTCGACGTCGCTCACGAGGATGCGGAGATGCTCGTGGGGCCTGCCGTGGGGGACGCATGAGGATCGGACGGGTCATCCCCATCGCGGCACTGGTGACGTTGGCGCCCGTGCTGTCCGGTTACCTGTGGTCGCCGGTGCATTCAGGCGATCCGTTCACGGTGGGAGCGCTGTTCGCAGCCCTGCTGATGCTGTCCTTCCTGGACGTCTGGTTGCCTCGTGGCGATGCGGCGGACCTGTCGTCCGCGGTCGCCGTCATGTCCCTCGTGCTGCTCGATCCGCTGACGACGTTGGTGACCGTGGTCGCGGTACGCGTCGCCGCTCACATCTTGCGGTATCGCTCGACGAAGGTCGGCTTGTTGCTCGAGGCAGTCACGGCGAGGTCGGCGGGAGTCATCGCGGGTGGAGCGGCGCTGTTCGGTGTGCGGTCCTTGCTCGGAAGCGACATGGAGAGCGTGATGTTGGCCGTCGCGGCTGTCGCGCTCGCGTACTTCGTGGCGGAGGTCCTCGTGGTGCAGGCTCTCGCGTCGCTGCGGTTGGGGCGCTCCTTCGGACACCTGCTCGTCGGCAATCTGCGCCTGCAAGGTTGGCTGATCGCGGCGCAGATGTCGATCGCGGTCCTCGGCGTGATCATCTACTCCGCGATGCGGATGTGGGGGCTGCTGCTCTGTCTCGTACTGCTGCTCGTCCTGCGCCAGTCGTTCGTGTTGCTGCTCGACATCCGCGAGGCCTACCGGGCAACGACGACGGCCATCGCGCGCTCCTTCGAGGCGCACGATCCCGAGAAGTCGGGTCACGCCGAGCGTGTCGCCCACTGCGCGCGAGCGGTCGCTTCGCGGCTCGGAGTGCACGGACGCGATCTAGAGCGTCTGCAGTACGCGAGCCTCTTCCACGACATCGCTGCCGTCGCCATCGACGACCCGCCGCCCGGCGCCGACAGCGCGATGCTCGCGCGCGCGACGGGCCGGGGAGCGGCGGACGTCCTCGCCGACGTCCGGTTCCTGGAGGACGTCATGCCTTTGCTCAGGCTCTCGGACGGAGAGATCCCGCTTGAGACGGTCGAGAGCGGACGAGACCCGCTGCTGGCCTACATCGTGTGCCGGTCGAGCGACGTCGACAGCGCTAAGCGTCGAACCGACACGATGTCCGTGGACGAAGGAGTGCCGTCGCCGGGAGCCGCGTCGAGCTTAGTCGCGAGGCTGCTGGACGACCGGACACGGGGCGAGGTCGAACGCGGTCTGTACCTGGTCTGCCGCGACGGGAAGGCCTGGTAGGCGTGCTGCTCCTAGCGGTAGTAGCTGTGGGTGTGATCCTCGGCTGGCTCGACGGCGGGACCTTGCGTCGCGCCGGGCGCACGCAGCTTCGGGGAGAGATGCTCGTCCCTGTCGTAGTTCTCGCGCATCTGGGCATCTATCGCCTGCCCCTACCGCCCGCGGTTGCCTACTGGGCGTGGATCGTCTCGTTCCTGGCGTTCATCGCGCTGGCGCTGGCCAATCGGCGCCTTCCGGGGCTGCCGCTCATCGCGCTCGGCGTCGCGCTCAATCTGGTCGTCGTTGTTGCCAACCACGGTATGCCGGTCAGTGTGGAGGCGATACGCATGGTCGGCGGGACGCTCTCGGCTCTGGCCGCGAGCCCTGTGACGCACCAGCTGTTGACGCGGGCGTCGCGCGTTGCGCTGCTCGGTGACCTCATCCCAGTCTCGTCGTGGGGACCGCTGAGGGCGATCGTGAGCGTGGGCGACCTGGTGATGTTCGCCGGTCTGGCGATCGCGGTGATGGCTGCGATGGGGGGCGGCATCGATTCCGACGTGATGTGCAGTGGCATCGATGCGAACATAGCGGGACCATCGTGAAGGCGCTTGTGGCTGCTCCAGCGAGCCAAGCACAAGTGATACAACACGGCTCTCAGGGTTATAGTCCGCGTGCCGTCACGTCATCTCGTCGTTGTCAGTAAAGACCGGGCCTGTTAAACAAATGGCAGCCTCCCGGGACAGTTTCACTCGTGGGGGCCAGGTGAAAGCAGATGGTTCGGGCCATAGCGCAATGGCCCCACCTTCTGACCGCTCGGCGTAGAGCAAATCAAGCTCTCCTGGTCTGATACCGGATATGCCGTCCGAGGAAAACCGCATAGGTTCACAAGAGAAGCCGACAACGTGGAGCATCATCTGGCCAAGGATAACTGTGGTGGAGTGACCGAATGACTGCTCATCGAAACCAGGTTGAACAAAGCGAAAGTGCCTAGTCCAAGTGTCGTAAGGCGCATCGCAATGTACGATCCAGACGTGGGTGAGCGGTGGGGGTGTCAGATTCTGTTTGATCCAGTGGTAGTGGGCAGGAGGAATGACGCGAGTGCCTTTGTCCATAAGCGCCCTAACGGCGGCCGTCTTGGCAGCCCAAAGCGCCAGCTGTTCTGCATCGGTGGCAGACAGCTCGATATGCTCGGCCTTCGCAAGAGACACGAGGAATCCCTCGACAGGCTTCTCGACCCTCTCATTCAGCCATCCATGGTTGCAGGACGTGCAGACGTCTCGTACTACTTGAACATATGGGGAGTGTGGAAGGTCTCGGAAGGCTCGCTGGACGGTCCCAGACGCGGGATCAGTGTACTCCTGCCTGTAGGCAGTCCAGGAGTCTGTGTGTCCCAAGCGACTGCGCAGCCAAGCCCGGAGCACGTGCTCTTTTGAGAGCTTCACATCCGGTGCACCACGTCCGCAGAAGACGCACTTGGAGGGAGTAGACTCCATTATTTCATCGCTCCATCTGCCGGTTCCGAGTTCTCCTCGTCCGGGGATGCTTCTGTAGACTCTACAGAGACTGCGGGCCATACAACAACGGGCACCAGCTGATTAAGGTTCTTCACCACCGCGAGCCCAAGTTCGGTCCAGACGAACATTGCTCTGCCCTTGTTGGTCATGCCAGTCGTACGTATGAGTTGTTTGTCAAGAAGACGTGGCAATGCTGTCATTGTCACGGGGTTCTGCTCGTTTAGCCAGAACGTGTGATGCGGCTCATAGTGGGCCGTAGTGGCAAGAATCTGATGCTCCTCAGAGGTCAGGGATGCGACGGACAAGTTGACTCTGGCGTCATGAACGTGGTCGACCTCTCGCAACCGTGATCCAATTTCTTGGATGAGAGTAGCTCGTGCCCCATCTACATCGGAGAAGTCGAGGTACTTGTGCGGCACCGTGCTCACGTCGAATAGGAAGTCCGCGCTGTCGTCTCTGACGAGCAGCACTTCCGCCGACTGGCGACAGGCGAGTGCCAAGCCCACTTCGTACATCACATTTCCATTCCGATAGGGTTGGCCGGATTTCGCATCGCAGCCCACCACTGATACGTCTGCAAGGACCAGGGTTGAGTGTGCAATTCCGTCGACGATAGCGGTAAGAATGCAGTCACCCGACTTAGAACGGTCCACCCGCGTGGCCCGCAGCCTCGTGCCGCGATACTCAATAGCCTCGATTGCAGGTTCGATCACATCCTCGAAGTGACCTTGCAGGTTCTTGGCGAAACTCATGATAACGAACACCTCTGGTCGAAAAGTACTGGTCCAAAAGGTCCGAAGGTACAGGTTCGGATGCACGCTCTGAGCCCTCCTAGCCATGGAACTCAACGTCCTACACATGAACAGTGCGACGTGCGGTCGATGCTCCTATTCTTCGCAGCAGCCAGTCGGCTAGCTGCACGCGTGGTCGGGCTTCTTACCCTTTGCCCGGTTGCATGGCTGGCATGTCACCCGCAGATTCGACTCCTTTGTCACGCCACCACGGGCAAGAGGGATGATGTGATCAAACTCGATGTCCTTGTCGAGCAGCGTCTTGCCGCAAATCTGGCACGCGTAGTTGTCGCGGCGAGCGACACGAATCGCCAGTGCGGGCGGTACGTGGCGCGTATTGCTCCTGATGTTGTCGGTCTCAGTGTGCTTCTCAGCAAGGAAATAGACCGGGCACATGTGTCCGAAGACCTTGCAGGACGCGGTGAGGAACACTCGCGGAATCGTCTCCGGTTCAGTCGCTGGGGCGAGTCGTTCGATGTCTCCACGCCAGCCGTCAATCACCCATGCCTCGACGTCGTCACCTCGACCGCATGAGTCGCAGGAGAACTCCTCGATGCGCTGGGTCAGTTCCTCATGAGTACTCTTGACAGGCTCAACCGTCCAAGGGAGAAGTGGATACTCTTCGACCAGCGGACCGAATGGGCAGAAGTCAATCTCCCAGCAGGGCTTCATCCTGTCTCGGACATAGCCCTGCCAGCGGGCCAGAAGCATCTGATCGTCCTCGCCGTCACGCGCGAGCATTGCCCGAATTCTGCGATGTATCAACGAGCGACACCCCCTCCGGCAACGAGTACGGCACATTGCTCGTGTGTGACGAGTGCAGCCTGTCCCTGTCCTGCCGAGCACATCGGAGATGAGCAGCTACGCGAAGCGCAGTCCACTCGGTCTCCTGGCCAGCATCCCCAGCTACTCATCCCCGCCAAACAGCTCGCGCTGCTCCGCTGCCATAGGCATTTCGACTCGCTGAGCTTGCTGGTACGTGGACAGTTTCGCGTGAGCGGGGAGATGTGGTTTCTTACCCCGCTCCAGGAGGTCTGCGATCGACAGGATCTGAATGCGCTCGTAGTCGTCATTCCACACGTCCGAATGCCAGAACCCAGCAGTGGCGGCTTCCTCTCGCATGTTGCGAGTCGGCTCCTCGAGAGTGATGAAGAGACCGATCACCGCTTTTTCACGTTCGAGCGTGCCCTTGAGATCGCGAATTTGCGAGGCGTTGACGTGGCCGCTCTTCACGCTGATGAGCACCTGCTCGAGCTTGCCGTGCTGGTCCGTAAAGGTGATCCTACCGTCGATGCCCTTGTCGGCACCCTTCTTCTGAGTGCCGCCTATAGGCCTCGCGTCTACGAGACCGAGCGCCCACCACTGGAACTGGTAGCGACCCTCATGGTCCACGGCCAGCTGGCGAGCGCCCTCGACTTCAGTCGGCTGACCGATGACCTCAACGTCGTCCAGGCCGAAACTGTCCTTCAGGCGCGCCTTCATGACGGCGATCGAGAGATAGGTGATGTCGATGCCGATCCATTGGCGCCCGAGCTTCTCGGCCGCGACGAGGGCGGTGCCGCAGCCACAGAAAGGGTCGAGGATGATATCGCCTGGGTTCGAAGACGTGGCGATGACGCGCTCGAGTAGAGCAACGGGCTTCTGCGTGGGATAGCCGAGGCGTTCGTTTCCGACCGGGTTGATTCGGTCAACATCGTCCCAAATGTCAGCGACGGCCCTGCCCTTGAGTTCTTCGCGGTATCGCTTGTACTGCGGCATTTTGCCTCTCGCGGGCCAGTAGATG
Organism: Coriobacteriia bacterium; assembly: GCA_041658765.1. Taxonomy (NCBI): domain Bacteria; kingdom Bacillati; phylum Actinomycetota; class Coriobacteriia; species Coriobacteriia bacterium. The sequence continues at coordinate 21,667 of JBAZZO010000001.1, forward strand.
CGGCCCTCGGTCTCCAGACGGTCCAGCTCATCGACAGGAAACTGCCAGTGCCGACCGATGGCCCCCGGACTGATGCCCTTCCACGGTGCACCTGAGCTGCCGTGTCGGACTCCAGCAGCTGTGATGTCTGCGCGCCAGTACAAGCGGCCATCACCGTCGTCATACTTGTAGTACTTGTCGAGATACGCATCCTCGTAGTCAGCGCGAGGTTCGTTCCAGCAGACCGCGGACGATTTTGCGTAGTAGAGCAGTGTGTCGTGAATGGGCGCGTATTTCTTCGCGCTGCTGTGTGCAGTGGTCCTCTTCCAGACGATATCGTTCACGAACCGCTCCGGCCCGAAGATCGCATCCAGCAAGACCTTCAGGTAGTGGCTCGCCGTCGGGTCGCAGTGCAGGTACAGCGACCCAGTCGGCTTGAGCACTCGATGCAGCTCGACCAACCGCGCGGCCATTTCTACCAAGTACGCCATCATTTGATTCGCGCCGATGCCGCGGTGCAGGGCCGCGACGATTGTTGAGACGTTGTCGGGCACTCGACCCTCATGGCGCGCGGTGTTTGTCAGATACTCGTAGACGCGCTCGGCGTCTGGCCCCCAGTGCCACGTGTCTTCAAAGGCCACCAGCTGCGCGTCGCTCTTGCGGCCCGACTCGTCCCTGAAGATGACGTTGTAGTCGCGGTTCGAATTGAACGGCGGGTCGAGGTAGACGAGGTCGACAGACTCGTCCGGGATGTAGCGCCGGAGGATGTCGAGGTTGTCGCCGTAGTAGAGGGCGTTTGTCTTCATGGTTCGGAGCATATCAGAGGACACCGACGCGGCGTGGCGGCGGATAGTGCCGGAAGGGCTTGGCCCACGTCTGGCTGATGCCTAGCGGCTCTGCCCGGAATGTCGCTGGCGCGGTGTTCAACAGTTTCAGTGGCAGCCGGTCGATGGGATTGTCAATCTAGTTGTGAGCCCAGGGGCGGTCTCGCCTCTGGGTCCGTCCGCGCCCCGGCTGCATGCTACAATCGTTCGGGTCTTCACGGCCCCGTCGCGGGTCGATCCGCATACCCCCATGAGGCAGGTCTGATGGTCAACATCCTTGCTAAGCTGCTCACCCTCGGTGAGGGGCGGCAGTTGCGCGGTTTCGAGGGGACGGTCTCGCGCGTGTGCGAGTTCGAGCCCGAGATGCATTCCCTCGACGACGCTGCCCTCGCGCGCAAGACCGTGGAGTTCCGCGAGCGTCTCGAGCGCGGCGAGGAGCTCGACGATCTCATCCCGGAGTCGTTCGCCGCCTGCCGCGAGGCCGCGCTGCGCGCGCTGGACATGCGCCACTTCGACGTGCAGCTCATCGGCGGCATGGTGCTCCATCGCGGCATGATCGCCGAGATGCGCACCGGCGAGGGCAAGACGCTCGTCGCCACGCTCGCCGCATACCTCAACGCCCTGCCCGACCGCGGCGTGCACGTCGTCACCGTCAACGACTACCTCGCCAAGCGCGACAGCGAGTGGATGGGCAAGGTCTACCACGCCCTGGGCCTGAGTGTGGGCATCCTCCAGTCGCAGCAGGACCCGTCCTCGCGCCTGCCCGCCTACGCCGCCGACATCACCTACGGCACCAACTCCGAGTTCGGCTTCGACTACCTGCGCGACAACATGGTGGTCACGCCGGGCGAGAGAGTGCAGCGCGGCTATCACTACGCCATCGTCGACGAGGTCGACTCCATCCTCATCGACGAGGCGCGCACCCCGCTGATCATCTCCGGCGCCGGCACGCGCTCCGCCGACGCCTACAAGCAGTTCGCCAAGGTCATCCCTCGCCTCAAGCCCGAGGAGGACTTCGAGCTCGACGAGGGTAAGCGCACCATCGCCATCACCGAGACCGGCCTCGAGAAGGTCGAGCGCGGCCTGGGCATCGACGACCTCTACATGGATCCGTCCGGCCAGCTCGTGAACCACCTGCAGCAGGCGCTGCGCGCGCAGTTCATGTTCAAGAAGGACGTCGACTACGTCGTCACCGACGGCGAGATCCTCATCGTCGACGAGTTCACCGGCCGCCTGATGTACGGACGGCGCTACTCCGAGGGCCTGCACCAGGCGATCGAGGCCAAGGAGCGCGTCCACGTGCGCGAGGAGAACCAGACGCTCGCCACCATCACGCTGCAGAACTACTTCCGCATGTACGAGAAGCTCTCCGGCATGACCGGCACGGCCGTCACCGAGGACGCCGAGTTCCGCGAGATCTACAAGCTGCCGGTGCTCGTCATCCCCACCAACCAGCCGATGGTCCGCGACGACGCCAACGACCTCATCTACCGCACCGAGGGATCCAAGTTCCGCGCGGTCGTCGATCTCATCGGGGAGCGGCACGAGGCCGGACAGCCGTGCCTGGTGGGCACGATCTCCATCGAGAACTCCGAGAAGCTCTCGCGCCACCTCGTCAAGCGCGGCATCAAGCACGAGGTGCTCAACGCGAAGCAGCACGAGCGCGAGGCGCACATCATCTCGCAGGCAGGCCGCTTCGGCGCCGTCACCATCGCCACCAACATGGCCGGCCGCGGCACCGACATCGTCCTCGGCGGCAATCCCGAGTCGCTCGTCGAGGACCTCGTGCGCGCCACGGGCGTCCAGCCCGAGAACGCGACCGAGGAGCAGCTCGCCTCCGCGCTCGCGCGCGCCAAGGAGGTCTGCGCCGAGGAGCACGTCAAGGTCGTCGGGGCGGGCGGCCTCGCCGTCATCGGCACCGAGCGCCACGATTCGCGGCGCATCGACAACCAGCTCCGCGGCCGCTCCGGCCGTCAGGGAGACCCCGGCCTCTCGCAGTTCTACCTCTCGCTCGAGGACGACCTGATGCGTCTGTTCGGCGGCGACCGCATGGACCGCATCTCGTCGATGATGGAGCGCACGCAGATCCCCGACGACATGCCCATCCAGGCGGGTCTCGTCAGCAAGGCCATCGAGAGCGCGCAGCGCCAGGTCGAGGCGATGAACTTCGCCGCACGCAAGCACGTCCTCGAGTACGACGACGTCATGAACAAGCAGCGCGAGGTCATCTACGAGGAGCGCAACCGCATCCTCGACGGCAAGGACATCCACGAGCGCATCGAGGAGATGCTTCGCACCGTCGCCGGCGACGCTGTCGCGCTCTTCTGCCCCGAGAAGACCTACTCCGAGGAGTGGGACTGGGACGCTCTGCTCGGGTGGTACAAGGAGCTCACCACGCTCGGCGTCAAGCGCGAGGACATCGCCGCGATCGAGAACCCGTTCGAGCTCGCCGACCACCTCGCCGAGGCCGCGCTCGAGCGCTACGCGGCGAAGGAGGCGGAGCTCGGCGCGGACAATCTGCGCGACCTCGAGCGCCAGGTGATGCTGCGCGTCATCGACACTCGCTGGATGGACCACCTCCAGGAGATGGACTACCTCGCTGACGGCATCGGATTACGCGCTGTCGGGCAGCGCGACCCGATCGTCGAGTACAAGACCGAGGCGTACGAGATGTTCGGCGCGCTCGTCGGCAACATCAACGAGGACTTCCTTCGCACGATCATGCACGTGGAGGTCGTGAGCGAGGCGGCCGAGCGCGCGTGGCTGCGCGACGTCTCGTACTCCGCTCCCACCGAGTCGGACATCTTCGCGGGCGCGATGCGGCAGGCGTCCTCCTCGATCGAAGGCCCGTCGCAGGACGCGATCGCTTCCGCGGCCGCCGCTGCCGGCGGGTCGCCGAGGGCCGCGACCGTCGTCAAGGACAAGGCCGACCCGTGGGCGGACGTCGGGCGCAACGACCCGTGCCCGTGCGGGAGCGGCAAGAAGTACAAGAAGTGCCACGGGGCCGCCACGTGAGCGTAGAGGACCGCAGCGCCGACGTCGCCGAGCTCCGCAAGCGGGTCGAGGCCATCGCCGGCTACCTCCATCTCGACTCGAAGCGGACGGAAGTCGCCGCACTCGACCTCAAGGCCACCGCGCCGGGATTCTGGGACGACCAGGCCGCGGCGCAGTCGGTCATGGCGAAGGCCGCCGAGTTGCGCGACGAGATCGCCGAGTACGAGGCGATCGTCACCGACCTCGACGACCTCGAGGCCGGCAACGAGCTCGCGGTCTCCGAGGGCGACGAGGACCTCGGCAACGAGTTCGCCGCCTCACACAAGGCGCTCACCCGCCGCGTCAACGACCTCGAGGTCGCGACGTGGTTCACCGGCGAGTTCGACCACGAGGACGCCATCCTCACCATCGTGCCGGGCCAGGGCGGTCTCGAGGCGCAGGACTGGGCCGAGATGCTGCTGCGCATGTACATCAAGTACGCCGAGTCGAAGCGCTGGAAGGTCGACGTGCACGACACGCCCGCCGGGGTCGAGCTCGGCATCGACCGCGCCGTCTTCACCATCCACGGCCGCAACGCGTGCGGCATGCTCCAGTCGGAGTCGGGCGTGCACCGCCTCGTGCGCATCAGCCCGACCGACGAGAAGAAGCGGCGCCAGACGACCTTCGCGGGCGTGGAAGTGCTTCCCGTCCTCCCCGACGAGGTCGAGGTCGAGATCCGCGACGAGGACCTGCGCGTCGACGTCTATCGCAGCTCCGGCCCGGGCGGTCAGTCGGTCAACACCACCGACTCCGCCGTGCGCATCACGCACCTGCCGACCGGCACCGTCGTGACGTGCCAGAACGAGAAGAGCCAGCTCAAGAACAAGGACACCGCGATGAAGATCCTGCGGTCGCGGCTCTACGAGCTCAAGAAGAAGGAGCGCGAAGCCGAGCTCGACGCCCTGCGCGGCGAGAGACGCGACATCAGTTTCGGCAGCCAGATCCGCAACTACGTGCTCTACCCCTACCAGATGGTGAAAGACGTGCGCTCCGGCCTCGAGACCGGAGACGTCTCCTCCGTCCTCGGCGGCGACATCGACGACTTCGTGGTGGGCTACCACCGCTGGCGCGTGGGCGAGCGGCTCGCCGCGGCGGCCGGCGCCGCGAGCGGGACGCCTTCGGGGTCGTGACGGTGCGCCTTCTAGCCGACCTCCACACCCACACCGTCGCCTCGGGGCACGCGTACTCCACGGTGACCGAGCTCGCCGGCGCAGCGCGCGACAAGGGTCTCGAGCTCATCGCCGTCACCGACCACGGTCCGGCCTGCCCCGGCGCGCCTCATCCGTGGCATTTCCTCAACCTCAAGGTCGTGCCGTCGGTCCTCGGCGGGGTGCGCATACTCAAAGGCATCGAGGCGAACCCCGTGCCCGACACGGCCAACGGCATCGACCTCGACGACGCCTCGCTCGCCAAGCTCGACTTCGTCGCGGTGGGCATGCATCCAGGCACCGGCTGGGATGACGCCGGTGTCGACGAGCGCACCGACGGGCTGCTGCGCGCGCTCGAGAACCCGCTCGTCGACATGCTCACGCATCCGGGGAATCCGTCGTTCCCGCTCGACATCGCCCGTGTCGTCGAGGCCGCGGTGCGCCACGGCGTGATCGTCGAGCTCAACAACGGCTCCTTCGAGCCGAGCATGTCGCGCTCGCGCTCGACGTCCGGCGAGCTCGAGTTCGCGCGCGCCGCCGTCGAGGCGGGCGCGCTGGTGGCGATCACCTCCGACGCGCACTACCACGCGCACGTCGGGCGCTTCGAGCGCGCGATCGCGATCGCCGAGGAGCTCGGCATCCCCGAGGAGCGCATCGTCAGCCGCGACGCCGCGAGTGTGCTCGCACACCTGCGGGCGCGGCGCGAGCGTCCGCGTCTCGACCTCGGGGGCGTGGCGTGATGGTGCGAGAGAAGCTCGCCGCGATCGCCGGACACCGCGTGCTTCGCCACCGGCGCGTGCGCGACTACGCCTGGATGACCGCCGGCATCCTGCTGACCGCCTGGGCGCTCGACGCCTTCCTCATCCCGAACCGCCTCGCGGCAGGGGGCGTGTCGGGACTCGCTACCGTCTTCCACTACGTCGCTCTCCAGCACGGGCTCGAGCTGCCGGTCGGCGTCCAGATGCTCGTCATGAACGTCGGCCTGCTCGCCCTCGCCGTCCGCGTGCGCGGATGGCGCTACGGCGCGAAGACCGTTTACGGCGCCGTCGGGCTCTCGCTCGCGGTCGACCTGCTCGCGCCGTTCACCCCGCATCTGGCGGCGAACGACAACCTGCTCGCCGTCCTCTGGGGTGGCGCGCTGACCGGCATCGGGATGGGGCTCGTCTTCAAGGCGGGCGGCAACACCGGCGGCACCGACATCATCGCTCAGCTGCTCACGCGCAGGGTCTCGCTCGGCCTCGGCCAGCTCATGCTGCTCGTCGACGCGGTCGTCACCGTCTGCGCCGCGATCGTCTTCGGGCCCACCCTCGCCCTCTACGGCGCGGTGGCGGTCTTCATCAACGGCAGCGTGATCGACGTCGTGCAGGAGGGCCTCTCCGTCGAGAAGGCGGCGTACATAATCTCGGACCACTCGGACCGCATCGCACAGGCTATCCTCGAGGAGTTGGGGCGCGGGGCGACGGGGCTCCTCGGACGCGGTCTCTACTCGGGGCAGCAGCGCGAGGTCATATTCACGGTCGTATCGCGCAAGGAGCTCGACGACTTGAAGTCGCTCGTGCGCGCGGTCGACCCGAAGGCGTTCCTCATCATCTCGGACGTGCATGAAGTGCTCGGCGAAGGATTCAAGGAGAACGGAGTCTGACATGGGGAACGCACCGGACACGGCGACGATCGCCCGGGCGGCGGCGCGCATGCGTCTCGACATCGTCGAGATGATCGCGGCGGCCGGCTCGGGCCATCCGGGCGGCTCGCTCTCGGCGGCGGACATCGTCGCCGCGCTCTACTTCGGAGTCCTGCGCCACGATCCCGCGCGTCCGGACTGGCCCGAGCGCGACCGCTTCGTGCTCTCGAAAGGGCACGCGGGCCCGGTGCTCTACGCCGCTCTCGCCCAGGCCGGCTACTTCGATCGCGAGCACCTCTCGACCCTGCGCCGGCTCGGCTCCATCCTGCAGGGCCATCCCGACAGCAACAAGACGCCGGGCGTCGAGGTCTCGACCGGCTCGCTCGGCCAGGGGCTTGCGATCGCGAACGGCATCGCGCTCGGCCTGCGCATGTCGGGCAACGCCTCGCGCGTCTTCTGCCTGATGGGAGACGGCGAGTGCCAGGAGGGCGAGGTCTGGGAGGCGGCGATGTTCGCGCCGCACCACGGACTCGACCACGTCGTCGCGATAGTCGATCGCAACGGGCTCCAGATCGACGGCGCGTGCGGCGACGTCATGTGCCTCGGCGACCTCGAGGCGAAATTCTCAGCATTCGGATGGGAGACTCGCGCGTGCGACGGGCACGACGTGGCCGCGCTGGTAGAGGTCCTCTCGGCGCCGCCCGCTCGTGCGGGCGTGCCGGTGGCCGTCGTGGCTCGCACGGTGAAGGGCAAAGGCGTCTCCTTCATGGAGGGCGACGCCGGATGGCACGGCAAGGCGCCGAGTCCCGAGCAGACCGCGACCGCGCTGGCCGAACTCTCGGCCGCGCTCGCTTAGAGTCCGCGACAGGAAGGGAAACGAACATGGCTGACAAGCGGGCCACACGCGAGGCGCTCGGCGCCACGCTCGTCGAGCTGGCCGAGGCCGGCGTCGACGTGGTCGCCGTGGAGGCGGACCTCTCCAAGTCGACGACGACCGCGACGTTCGCGGCGCGGTTCCCCGACCGGTTCTTCAACGCCGGCGTCGCCGAGCAGAACATGATCGGCACGGCGGCGGGTCTCGCCGTGTCCGGGAAGATCGCGTTCACGGGCAGCTTCGCGGTCTTCGCGACGGGACGCGCGTACGACCAGGTGCGCAACACCGTGTGCTACAGCGGCCTCGACGTGAAGCTCACGCCGACGCACGCCGGCGTCACCGTCGGTCCCGACGGAGGCAGCCACCAGATGCTCGAGGACCTTGCGCTCATGCGCGTGCTCCCCGGCATGCGCGTGCTCGTGCCGGCCGACTTCAACGCCGCCCGCGCCGCGATCCGCGCGGCGGCCGCGACGCCGGGCCCGGTCTACGTGCGCCTCGGGCGGGCCGCGCTCGCGCCCGTCTACGACGAGGGCGTCGTCTTCGAGATCGGGAAGGCGGCCGTGCTGCGCGAGGGCTCGGACGTGACGCTCGCCGCGTGCGGCGTGATGGTCGAGCGCGCGCTCGCCGCCGCCGACCTGCTCGCCGCCGACGGAGTGAGCGCCGAGGTCATCGACGTCGCGACGATCAAGCCGCTCGACGCGGACACCATCGCGGCGTCGGCCGCCAAGACCGGCGCGGTCGTCACCTGCGAGGAGCACTCGATCATCGGCGGCCTCGGCTCGGCGGTCGCGGAGGCGCTAGGGGAGAGGCAGCCCTCAGCGCTGCGGCGCATCGGCGTGCGCGACGTCTTCGGGACCTCGGGCGAACCCGAGGAGCTCATGGCTTATTTCGGTCTCACCGCCGCGCATGTCGCCGACGCCGCTCGCGAAGCGATGACCGCGAGGCTCTGATACACTAGGGCTGTGGGAGTCGTCGCAGAAACGGAGCACCCCATGATCTCCATGCGGAACGTCAGCAAGACCTATGCTGCGGACCGCCCCGCTCTCAGTGAGATCGATGTCGACATCGAGCAGGGCGAGTTCGTCTTCCTGGTCGGCCACTCTGGTTCGGGGAAGTCCACATTCATCAGGCTGCTCCTTCGGGAGCTCCTGCCGTCGACGGGCACCATCGTCGTGGCGGGTCAGGACGTCGTGCACCTGCGCAACTGGAAGGTCCCCTTCCTGCGCCGCAACATGGGGTGCGTCTTCCAGGACTTCAAGCTCCTGCCGAACAAGACCGCCTTCGAGAACGTCGCGTTCGCGCTCGAGGTCATCGGCAAGTCGAAGCACGTCATCCGCACGCAGGTGCCGGAGGTGTTGCGCCTCGTCGGTCTCGAGGACAAGGTCGACAGCTATCCCGACGAGCTCTCCGGAGGCGAGCAGCAGCGCGTGAGCATCGCGCGCGCGTTCGTGAACCGGCCGCCGCTGCTGCTCGCGGACGAGCCTACCGGGAACCTCGATCCCGCGACCTCGCTCGGCATCATGAGCCTGCTCAACCGCATCAACAAGACGGGCACCACGGTGCTCATCGCCACTCATGATCGCGAGATGGTCGACTCGATGCGCAAGCGCGTCATCGCGCTCGAGAACGGCAAGATCGTCCGCGACCAGAGCCGGGGGGTGTACGGCTAGATGGCGCTCAACCTGGGGTACTTCGCCCGCGAGTCCGTCATGAACTTCCGCCGCAACTGGGTGATGAGCCTCGGCGCGGTCATCACGATCTACCTGTCGCTGCTGCTCGTCGGCGTCTTCGTCGTGTCGGGCATCATCGTCACGAACATCGTCCACTCGGTCGAGCAGAAGGTCTCCATCCGCATCTTCCTGAAGGACGGCGCGGCCTCCGGGGACGTCGACACGCTGCAGAAGCAGCTGCTCGTCGATCCGCTCGTCAAGACGGTCCGGTACGTCTCCAAGGAGGAGGCGCTCGACACCTTCAAGAAGGAGACGATGAAGGACAGTCCGGAGATCGTCGAGCAGATCGAGGGCAACCCGCTCCCGGCCTCGCTCGACGTGGAGCTGAAGGACCCGCGGACCGTCGAGGCGATGGTCTCGAAGATCAAGGTGAACGCGGTCTTCCCCAAGGTCGCGGACAAACCGGACGATCCCGAGAAGTCGCTCAAGTACGGTCAGCAGGTCGTCAAGAAGCTCTTCGCGCTCACGCGCATCGTGCGCATCGTCGAGGCCGTCTTCATCCTGATGCTCGGCGTCGTGAGCTTGGTGCTGATCGGCAACACCATCCGGCTCGCGATCTATTCGCGCCGGAAGGAGATCGCCATCATGCGCCTCGTCGGAGCGAGCAACTGGTTCATCCGGCTGCCGTTCCTGATGGAAGGCATGATCCAGAGCCTGTTCGGCGCGCTGCTCGCCATCGCCACCCTCGCTCTCGTCCAGGCCACGGTCGTACCCGGGGTGCGCGACGCTCTGCCCTTCCTGCCCATCACGGTCACCGGCGGCGATGCCGTACAGGTGGCTGTCGTCCTCATCGCGAGCGGCCTGTTCGTCGGCGCCATCGGCTCCGGCTTCGCGATGAGGCGTTTCCTGAAAGTCTAGGTGACCCCACTGAAGCGCATCGCTCTCTGGACGGCTGTCTCGGCGACCGTTCTCTCGCTGCTGTTCCTCGCGTTCGCCGGCGGCGTGCTCTTCGAGCGCGCGAACCCGGTCGCCCGCCGCACCCTCGTTCCCGGCGTCGACAACGGGGCCGACGATCTCGACAGGATCGTCAACGAGGTGCGCGGCATCATCCAGCGAAAGGCGCTCAAGCCCGCGCGCGACACCTCTCTCACCGCTGGGGCGATCTCGGGCATGCTCGACTCGCTCGGCGACCCCTATGCGTCCTATCTCAACGAGCGGCATCTCACATACTTCAACGAGCAGAGCAACGGCGAGTTCTTCGGCATCGGCATCACGGTGACCGTCCGCGACGGTCAGCCGTTCGTGGTCGCGCCGATCCCGAACACCCCGGCGGCGCGCGCGGGGCTCAAGGCGGGCGACAAGATCATCTCCATCGACGGCGTCACACACAAGACCTGGGAAGTGGACGACGTCGTGCGTCGCGTCCGCGGGCCGAAAGACACGACCGTGAAGCTGCTCGTCGAGCGGGACGGGAAGCGTTTCAAGGTCAGCGTGAAGCGCGCGAAGATCGACGTCCCGAACGTCGAGAGCCGCATGATCGGGCGCGACGTCGGCTACGTGAGGTTGATGGGATTCAACGCCAAGTCGGGCAAGGAGATCGCGTCCGCTATGCGCGCGCTCGATCTCAAGGGCGCGCGGGGCTTCGTTCTCGACCTGCGCGGCAATCCCGGCGGCCTGCTCTCGGCCGCCGTCGACGTCACGTCGCTCTTCGTGCCGGAGGGCGTGGTCGTGCGCGTGGAAGCTCGGAACAAGCCTGAGCAGGTGTATCGCGCGAACGGCGACCCGTCCATGAACAAGCCGCTCGTCGTCCTCGTCGACAACGATTCGGCATCCGCATCCGAGATCGTCGCGGGAGCGCTCCAGGACTACACGCGCGCCACCATCGTGGGCGTCACGACGTACGGGAAGGGGAGCGTGCAGAGCATCGAGCCGCTGGAAGAGGGCGGTGCGGTGAAGCTCACCATCGCGCACTACCTCACACCGAAGCGCCGCGTGATCGACCACAAGGGCGTCGTCCCGGACGTCGTGGTGAAGATGGACCCGCGCGATCAGTCGAGCGCGAAGACGGACACGCAGCTCGCGAGAGCGGTCAAGGTCCTGCGCGCGAAGTTCTGACGCGACGCCGTCAGGCCTGCGTCAGTCCTCGTCGTCGTCCTCGTCGAGCGCGACGAACATCGCCGGGTCGAACGCGCCGTCCTCGAGCATGCGCAACTCCGCGCGGTGCAGCGCCGGAGGCGTCTCGGCTTCTTCCTCGATGGGCGTGAGCGTGAGCGTCGTGCCGTCGCCCATAAGGGTGAACGTGCAGGCGCCGTCTTCGGCGGTCGCGAAGTCGAGGAAGCGGAAACTGCGCACGTTGAGGAAGAGGCAGTCGTTGAGGAGCAGGGTCGCGGAGTCGTCGTCGGCCATGAGCTTGACCAGCGTCGCGCGACCTTCGCTCATGACGGTCCCGTCGACCGCGAACGCGAAGGCGCACGACTCGACGGTCTCGAGCGCGCGGACCATGTCACGTAGTCGGGACAGCGTCCCGGTGCCGACGAAACAGGGGGCGAGGGTTGGCTTAGGCTCCATGCGGGTCTCCATCGCGTGCGGGGCGGGCTTGCACCATAATCGATTGTAGCATCGTGGTCAAAGAGCGCCGACCGTGAAGGAGAACGCCTCGTGAAGGTCGAGAAAGCGGTGCTCAAGGCCCTGCGACACGCGCGACGCGCCATGACGCCCGCGGAGGTGCGCGAAGCGATGGGCGAAGGCGGGGACGTCGAGCGCGTCGAGCGCGTCCTCCAGGCGCTGGAGCGTTCCGGCGCCGCCATCGAGCGCGGCGGCCGATACCTCGCCCTCAACGAGCGCGGCCTGCTCGTCGGCCGCCTCTCGCTCAACCGTCGCGGCTACGGGTTCGTCTCCTCGCCCGGCGGCGACGTGTACGTCGGCGCGCGCGACATCGCCGACGCGATGCACGGCGACATCGTCGGCGTCCGCCCGCACGCGCGCCGCGCGGGGCGGCCCGGGCGTTCGGGAGAGGTCGTCCAGGTCGTCGAGCGTGCTAGAGACCACGTCGTCGGCCGCCTCGAGGTTCACGGGAGGGTCGGCATCGTCGTCCCCACCGACCCGCGGATTCGCAGCGAGGTCTTCGTCGAGGCGGCGTCGCTGGCCGGTGCGACGAGCGGCGACGTCGTAGTCGCGCGGCTGACGCGGTATCCGACGCGCCGCGACGCGGCCCAGGGAGTCGTCGACGAAGTGCTCGGGCCACCCGACGCCCCGGGTGTCGGCGTCGAGATCGTGATCCGGGAGCACGGCCTTCGCGCGGCCTTCCCGGAAGAGGTCGAGGAGGCGGCTGGCGCGCTCACCGCTCCGGACGTCGACGCGGAGGTCGCCGCTGGCAGGACCGACGAGCGCGAGCGGTTCACCGTGACCATCGACCCGGTCGACGCGAAGGACTTCGACGATGCCGTCTCCGTCACTCGCTCGGAAGGCGGATTCCGCCTCGGGGTGCACATCGCCGACGTCAGCCGCTGGGTGCCTTGGGGCTCGACGATCGACGCCGAGGCGCTCCTGCGCGCGACGTCGGTCTACCTCGTCGACCGCGTGCTGCCGATGCTGCCGGAGCGCCTCAGCAACGAGCTGTGCTCGCTCAAGCCCGGCGAGGAGCGGCTCACCATGACGGTCGACATGGACATCGACCGCACGGGGCTCGTCGAACGCTACCGCCTCTATCCTTCGGTGATCCGCAGCGACCGGCGTCTCGACTACGACTCGGTCGACGCGTGGCTCTCCACCGGCGACGGGTTCCCGGACGACGCGACGCGAGCACTCCTCACCGACCTGCGCGACCTCGCCGCGGCGCTCGGGAAGCGGCGCACCGCGCGCGGAGGGCTGGACTTCGAGACCGTCGAGGCGAAGGTGCGCCTCGACGCGGACGGCTCGCCGATCGACGTCGTGCTCCGCCGCCGCACCACGGCGACGAACATGATCGAGGAGGCGATGATCCTCGCCAACGAGGTCGTCGCGCGCCACATGAGCGGCGCTGAGGCCCCGATGATGTATCGCATCCACGAGGCGCCCGACGAAGACGCGCTCGACGAGGTCGCCGTCATCCTCAAGGAGTTCGACTATCCGATCACGGACATCCGCGGAGCCACGCCGGCGACGTTCCAGCGCATCGTCGCTTTCGCGCACGGCCGGGCCGAGGAGCTGCTCATCAACTCGATCCTTCTGCGCGCGCTCCAGCGGGCGCGCTACTCGGAGGAGCTCGGTCCGCATTTCGGGCTGGCGAGCGAGGCGTACACGCACTTCACGAGTCCGATCCGGCGCTACCCGGACCTGATCGTGCACCGCCTGCTCAGGGCGCAGCTCACGCGCAAGCTCCGGGAGGAGCCGGTCGCCTCGATGGTCCCGGAGCTTCACTGGCTCGCCGACCACACCTCGGCGATGGAGCGCGAGGCCGAGGCGGCGGAGGAGGACTCGACGCGGCTCAAGCTCGCCGAACTCATGGCGCGACACGTGGGGGAGGAGTTCGACGGTGTCATCACGGGCGTGACGGACTTCGGCATCTTCGTGCAGCTCGAGAACACCGCCGAGGGTCTCGCGCACGTGCGCACGATGCGCGACGACTACTATCGGTTCGAGCCCGAGCGCCGCATGCTCGTCGGCGAGGAGCGCGGCCGCGTCTTCCGGCTCGGTGGGACGGTGCGGGTGCGCGTGGCCGAGGTCTTCGTCGCCGAGCGGAGGATCGACTTCGAGGTCGTGTGAGGCGGGGAGGTTCTGGTACGGTACTGATTGCCTGGCGCGCGGAGGCGCGGCCGGGGGCGACGACCACGGGGGGTCTGCATGACTACCGCTCCGCTCGCAGACGACGAGATCCGCGGCCAGCTGGCTGAACTCGGCCTGGCAGGTAGCGGCGCGGTGCACCGCAACCTGCCGCCGGCCGAGCTCATCGCGCGCTCGCTGGCGCGCGGTGAGGGCATCCTGGCGGCGAACGGCGCGCTCGTCGTCAAGACCGGCGAGCCGTCCGGGCGCTCGCCAAACGACCGCCTCATAGTCGAGGAGGGTCCCGCCGCCGAGCTCATCTCCTGGGGCGACATCAACAAGCCCTGCCAGCCGGCGCTCTTCGACCGGCTGCTCGACAAAGCGCGCGGCTATTTGCACGACCGTGACCTGTACGTCTTCGACGGCTTCGCCGGCGCCGAGCGCACGTATCGCCTGCCGATCCGCGTCGTCGCCGACGCCACCTGGCACGCGCTCTTCGCCGACACGCTCTTCGTGCGTCCCACGCCGATCGAGCTCGAGGACTTCGTCCCGGGCTTCACCGTGGTCAACTGCGGCGCCCTGCGCGCCAGCTCCGACTTCGACGGCACCCGGAGCTCCGTCTTCGTCGGCATCAGCTTCACCCGCAAGCTCGTTCTCATCCTCGGCAGCATGTACGGCGGGGAGATGAAGAAGGCCATCTTCACCGTCATGAACTACCTGCTCCCCCAGCGCGACGTGCTGCCGATGCACTGCTCCGCCAACGTGGGCGCGTCGGGCGATGCGGCCCTCTTCTTCGGCCTCTCGGGGACGGGCAAGACGACCCTTTCGGCCGACCCCGCGCGCCGTCTCATCGGCGACGACGAGCACGGCTGGAGCGACCACAGCGTCTTCAACTTCGAGGGCGGCTGCTACGCCAAGGCGATCCGCCTCTCGCAGGAGTCGGAGCCGCAGATCTACAACGCCATCAAGTTCGGCTCGATCCTCGAGAACGTGGTCGTCGACCCGCAGACACGGGCGATCGACTACGGTTCCGACTTCCTCACCGAGAACACGCGCGCCACCTACCCCATCGAGCACATCCCGGGAGCCGTGCTCGGCGGCGTCGGCGACCATCCGCGCAACGTCTTCTTCCTCACCTGCGACGCATTCGGCGTGCTCCCCCCGATCGCGCGGCTCACGCCCGAGATGGCGAGCTACCACTTCCTCTCGGGCTTCACGAGCAAGGTCGCCGGTACCGAGGTGGGTGTCGACGAACCGCGCCCCACGTTCTCCGCATGCTTCGGGGCGCCCTTCCTGCCGCTGCACGCCTCGCGCTACGCGACCATGCTCGCCGAGCGCTTGAGCTGGCACGAGACCGACTGCTGGCTGGTGAACACCGGCTGGACCGGAGGGCCGTGCGGCGTCGGCCATCGCATGAGTATCGAACTCACGCGGGCGCTGCTCGCGGCTGCCCTGGACGGCTCGCTCGCCAAGTCCGGCTTCACTCCGCACCCGGTGTTCAAGATACTCGTGCCTCACGAGTGCCGTTCCGCCGGGGTCGACGTCCTCGACCCGCGCGCCACGTGGGCCGACGGTGCCGCCTACGACGCGTCGGCAGCCAGGCTCGCCGGCATGTTCCGCGAGAACTTCGAGCAGTATGCCTCGCACGTATCGCCCGAGGTGCTTGCGGTGGGCCCGGACCCGGACGCCGCGGGCTAGCAGCCCTTCCGGCCACCCGCCTTCTGATACACTCGCCTGGTCCGCCGCACCGTATCGAGGAGCGTCCCATGCGTGCCGAATCGCTCAAGTTCCTCAAGTCCCTAGTCGAGGCGCCGTCGCCCTCGGGCTACGAACAGCCCGCCGCGAAGGTCTTCCGCGAGTACGTCGCCCCGTTCGCCGACGAGGTCACCACCGACGTCATGGGCTCGGTGCACGCATGGCTCAAGGGCAAGGGGAAGGGCGCCGGTCCGTCGGTCATGCTCGCGGGGCACATGGACGAGGTCGGCTTCATGGTCACGTACATCACCGACGGCGGCTTCCTCGCGTTCAAGCCGATCGGCGGCCTCGACGCCCACCTGCTCCCAGGCAAGCGCGTTCGCGTGCACACGAAGAAGGGCCCGCTCCTCGGCGTCCTCGGCCGCATGCCCGTCCACCTCCTGGAAGAGGACGAGCGCAAGCAGGTCGTGAAGATGCACAAGCTCTTCGTCGATCTCGGGATGGGCGCGGACGAAGTCAAGAAGCGTGTCTCGATCGGCGATCCGATCACGTTCGCCGTCGGTTTCGAGAAGTTTGGTGACGGCATGGCGGTCTCGCGCGCGTTCGACGACAAGATGGGCACCTGGGCGGTCGCCGAGGTCCTGCGGCTCGTCGGCGAAGCGGGCAGAGGGGCCGGAGCGGTCTCCGCCGTCGCCACCGTACAGGAGGAGATCGGCCTGCGGGGCGGCACGACGTCGGCGTACAGCGTCGACCCGGTCGTGGGCATCGCGGTCGAGGTCGGCCACGCCACCGACTATCCCGACGTCGAGAAGCGCAAGCACGGCGACGTCCGCTGCGGCGCCGGCCCGATCATCACGCGGGGCGCGAACGTGAACCCCAAGGTCTTCGAGCTGCTCGTGGCCGCCGCCGACGCCGAGGGCATACCGTATCAGGTCGATGGCGAGCCGCGCGGCACCGGGACGGATGCGAACGCGATGCAGCTCGCCCGCGGCGGCAAGGCCGCCGCGCTCGTGAGCGTGCCTCTGCGCTATATGCACACGCCCACCGAGGTGCTCTCGCTGAAGGACCTCGAGCACACTGCCGAGCTGCTCGCCGCGTTTGTTCTGCGCCTCGAGCCCGGCACCGACTTCACCCCTTAGATGGCCCGCGAGGCGCGCACGATCTCCAACAACAAGAAGGCGTTCCACGACTACTTCGTGGACGAGACGTTCGAGTGCGGCATCGAGCTGACGGGCACCGAGGTCCGCTCGCTGCGCGAGAGCGGCGCGAGCCTGCGCGACACGTTCGCGACCGTGCGCCGCGGCGAGGTCTGGCTCCACGGGGTCCACATCGCCCCGTACTCGCACGGCAACCGCGCGAACGCCGAGCCCGGCCGCTCGCGTCGTCTGCTGCTCCACCGCAAGGAGATCCGCTACCTCATCGGTAAGACGAAGGAGCGCGGTCTCGCGCTCATCCCGCTTCGTCTGTACTTCAACGAATCGAACCTCGCGAAGGTGGAACTCGGTCTCGCCCGCGGCAAGAAGATGTACGACAAACGCGACGCTATCGCCGACCGCGACGCGAAGCGCGATGTGGCTCGTGCGCTGCGCGAGCGCCAGAAGGGCGCGTGACCTGCCCGCGTTTACGCCTATCTACGAGGGGCGTATATTAAAAGAAGCGTCTTCGAAAGAATCGTGCCCTGAAGGAGGTCCGCTATGAGAACGAAATCGCATCGGCTGTTCGCGTGCTTGATCGCGGCGGTCACGGTCGTCGCGCTCATGCCGGCGGGAGCGTTCGCCGCCCGGATCCAGTCGACGACCGACTACCCCGCGCCGACGGTGACGACGAGCCCGACTACGCTCGACTTCGGCTCGGTCGACCAGGGCACGGCGCCCGGCGTCGTCACGCGGACGCTGACCGTCTCGGTCGGCACGATCGCGGGTCTTCCGCCCGAGGCCGCGAACCTGGCCGCGACGTGGTCGGTCACGCACAACCTCTCGTGGCTCACCATCAGCCCGTCGAGCGGGTCGGCTGGGCTCGGCCAGTCCTTCAGCATCAGCGTCTCGGTCGACACCCGTGCGGCGACGCCGGGTGACTACAGCGGCCAGATCAACGTGAACGTGGTGCCGCCGACGCCTCCGACGGGCGCTGCTTCCCTGCGTTCGGCAGGTCTCGTGAGCTCGCTCGCGACTGTGACGCAAGCCGTGCCCGTGATGATGCGAGTCGTCGAGGAGACGCCGGCCGTCGAAGCGACGACGCCGGTCATCGAGGTCGCGCCGATCGCCGTCTCGCTCACCACGACCCAGGGGACGAACCCTGCGCCGTTCTCGATCGCCATCTCGAACGCCGGTACCGGGACGCTGTCGTGGGAGGCGAGCGAGGCCGCGTCGTGGCTGAGCATCGCGCCCGCCAGCGGCACCGACTCGAGCACGCTGGTCGGTTCGGTGAACACCACCGGTCTCGCGGTCGGTCGCTACGACGCGACGATCACGGTGACCGCCGCCGGCGCCTCGAACTCGCCGGTGACCATTCCCGTGCACCTCGTCATCGCGCAGAGGGTCAAGCCGCGGTGGACGGTCTCGACACCGTCGTGCGCCAGCGTCTGGCGCCTCGGGGTAAGGAACCTCGTGGTCGGCAGCATCAGCCCTTGGCGCTCGTCATTCGCCGGCGGGGTGCGGCTCCAGTTCCAGATTTACAGCCGCGGGGCGTGGCGCGCAGCGACGTTGCTGCCCGCGACGGTCAGGATCGTCGGCAACGGCCGACGCTACCAGGCCTACTTCCGTCCGACGTACGCGGGCACCTATCGCGTGCGCGCGACGTACGCGGAGAACGCGACCTACGCAGGCGCGAACTCCGCTTGGAGGACGTTCATAGTCCGCCGGTGACGGCGGTCGTCCCTGTTTGCCAGGGGGAGGTGATGGGCGGGGCGGCCGAGAAGGCGCTTCGCCCATCGGCTTTCCGATGGCAGAGCGGTCCGCGCGGGGATATACTACGAGTCCGCCGCGAGGCGGCACGCACCTTCACACGTCGAAGGTCACCTTCGGGGGCGACTGGTTTCGACACGATAGTCTCGACGGAGGAAGCAGGCCGAGGTCGCCTTACCTCGCTAAACAGGGGCAAAGACGCTCAAGCGTCGACTCTGATCTCGCTCTCGCTGCCTAAATAGGCCGCGACGCAGCCCGGCACGCGTCCCCGGTGCCGGATCCTGCGTCATGCAGGGGACTACCGAACGGCTGACGCCGGTATGCCGCTAGGGAATGCAATCCGACTGGGAGAGGGCGCGCCCGCCATCGCGCGTAGCCCCGACCGAGAAACCAAGCGATGACTGAGCCTGGAGATGCCTCCCGGGAGGATGTCGTGGACCGGAGTTCGATTCTCCGCGCCTCCACCAGCAATGATGAACGCCCCTTCGGGGTCTCTGCGGAGAAACCGAGGGGGCGTTTTGTGGTGGTAGGTGTTCTACAAGACTTGATCACCTTCTCAACTCAAAGGTCTACCAGCGCAAATGCCCCGAGCGTATCGTGTCATGCAGAAAGCGGGAGCTTCGTTGGGGAATCACGCAGTCTGCATGTCGTAGAGGGACTCAGGCGCGATCTTAGCGATGCGGCTCGTGTAGGAAGGAGCCAAGACAGCACGTTGAAGATGGGCGCGCGAGTGCCTAGACTTGCGCTTGACAGTCACCATCGCGGTTCGCGGTGGGGGCCTACGAAGTGGCGACGGGGACAGGGGGGACCGGCAGATGGACGAAAAGATGACACGGCGCAAAGCGTTGGCGAAGACGATGGCCATCGCGGCGGGAGCGGTTGCGGTCACGATGCTGCCGACCACGGCGATGGCTGCGGACTCTGACAACGTGGTGATCGGCACGACGAACGAGGGATCGAGCGACACGGTCCTCATCTCGGACACCGAAGGAACGACGCTGCAGGTAGACAACACGCACGTGCATGATGGAGATGGCGGCGGTTCCGCCGGCGTGAAGGGCACGGGCTTCATCGGCGTCCGGGCAGAGTCAACTGGGGTCAAGACCTTCCAGGGACCCGGTTGGGGCCCGATGGCCGTGCTCGGTGTCTACACCGCTCCCGAAGGCAACGCGCAGTCCCGCGGGGTGGGCGTGATGGGCAGAGCCTCGGGCGGCCACGGAGTGGGCGTGCAGGGCGACAGCGGCACAGGCGAGGCCGGCCCGGATGGGATTCCCACGTGGCAGCAGCTCGACGGGACCGGCGTCGTGGGCAGGGGTATCACTCGCGGAGTGCTGGCCAGCAGCACGACTGGAAGGGCTCTGGACGTGTACGGCAAGGCGTGCTTCTCCCGCTCAGGCCGCTCGCACGTCGATTCCGGTCACACGTACGCGGACGTCACCTGCGCGAACCTGGCGACCACCTCGAACATCCTGGCCACCCTGCAGGGTTCCGGTGGCACAGGTGTCGCGGTGGCCTGCTGCTCGCGGCTCAGCGCGACCACGTTCCGCGTCACGCTGACCAGGGCCGCAACGAGGCAGGTCAACTTCGCCTGGTTCGTGCTGGGCTGACCGCCCACGAAGGCCGCTAGTCCGGGTGGTGGGTACGGCCGGTCCGCGAACGCGAAGTGCTCCAAGCACGGGCACGACGGACTCATCGAACAGGCGCTTCCTCGTGCTCGTCAGTCCTCGGAGGCGTCGAGCGGGCCCCGCAGGCGCTTGAGGCGCGAGTGCCGCACCTTCGTCGCGACCCGCCGCGCGTGGGCGCTGCGAGGGGTCCGGGTCGGGATGCGCTCCTCTGGGACGGTCGCGAGGGCCGTGAGGCGCGCTCGCAGGACGCGCAGACACGAGCGCTTGTTGAGCAGCTGGCTGCGATGCGTGCGGGAGATCACGGTCAGACCCGTCGGCCGGTGACGGAGCCGCACGGCGCTGTCTGTCGTGTTGACGCTCTGGCCGCCCTTGCCGCTCGAGCGGAACGTGTCCACATCGCACTCGGCGAGCAGCTCTTCGTCGGTCTCTGGCACTCTCACGGGCTCCATCTCCGGGTCTCCCTCCGCGTCCACGATACACCGACGACCTGCTCGGCAAGTGACGAGGCTTGCCCGCGCGTCCGGCGCCCGGCACACTGGAATCCGGCGTTCGCGGGAGACTGGGGACTCGGATGGCGAGCAGGGACGACACACGATGGGGCTACCCGGCGCTTGCGTGGGAGATGGCCAAGGCCGAGGTCGAGGCAGCGCTCGTCGAGCACGCGCGGCGTCGTGAGACGATCACGTACGCGGACCTGTGCGCCGAAGTGCGCGCCGTGCACCTGCGCCCCTACTCGTGGTCGCTCATGGCGTTGCTCGACGAGGTCTGCTCCGGGCAGGACGCCGCCCACGGCACGATCCTCGCGTCGCTCGTCACCCGCAAGGACACGGGCATCCCGGGGGAGGGCTACTTCAAGCACGCGGCGCGCATCGGTCGCGACGTGCGCGACCCGCGGGCCTTCTGGGCCGACGAGATCGAGAAGGTCTTCGCCGTCTGGGCCGAGGCGTGATGGAGCTGCTGCGCGAGGCCGTCGACTTCGTCTTGCACATCGACGTTCACCTCGGGCGGATCGTGAGCGACTACGGTGTGTGGACCTACCTGGTGCTCTTCGTCGTGGTCTTCTGCGAGACCGGGCTCGTCGTGACTCCGTTCCTGCCGGGCGATTCGCTGCTCTTCGCGGCGGGCGCGTTCGCCGCGAAGGGATCTCTCGACGTCGCGCTCGTCTTCGGCGTCCTCGCCGCGGCCGCGATACTGGGCGACAGCGCGAACTACGCCCTCGGTCACTTCCTCGGCCCGCGGGCACTGCGCGAGCATTCGCGCATCTTCAAGCGCGAGTACCTCGATAAGACGCAGCACTATTTCGAGCGCTACGGGAACAAGACGATCGTCATCGCGCGGTTCGTGCCCATCGTGCGCACGTTCGCGCCGTTCATGGCGGGCGTCGGAGCGATGCGCTACGGACGGTTCGCCGCGTACAACGTCGGCGGAGGGCTGCTATGGGTGACGCTCTTCGTCTTCGGCGGCTACTTCTTTGGGAACGTGCCCTTCGTCGAAGAGAACTTCTCACTCGTGGTCATCGCCATCGTACTCATCTCGGTGCTGCCCGCCGTCGTCGAGGTCGTCCGTCACAAGCTCTCGGTCAGGGCACGGTAGACAGCGACCATCGCCTCGGTGTCGCGGCGGCAGTATGCGAGAAGCGCGTCGCGCAGGGTCTGCCGCTCGGCGACCGGCGTCCGCGGATCGCGCAGGCGGGCGTACGAGAGCGCCGCGATCTCGCCCTCGGCTATCTCCAGGTCGTCCCATCCCTGACCGGGGCAGAGCGCCGGCAACACCTTCTTGATCGAGAACGACCCGGAGAACGCCGGGTGGTAGACGCCGTCGCGCACGACCGGCAGGAGGTCCACCAGCCGGGCGGCGAGCGCGAGCAATGGTCGCGCGAGGTCGGGCAGGTACTCGGCGAGGCCGACGATGCGGCCGCGCTCGTACGGGGAGTACGACAGTATCGACCCCTCCTCTCCGAGCGCGTCGAGCAGCGCCGCCGCGAGCTCGCGGCGGGGGTCGCCCGGACCTTCGTGTAGGTACTCGGAGTGCTCGAGTCCGCCATCGGCGCCCAGCGTGTGCACCGAGAACTGGAACGGGACGACCTGGTACGGGCGCGTGCCGGGGAAGATCGGCAAGGCCGTGGCGATGGTCTCGAAGTCGAGGAAGCGCACCGGCTCGGCGACGAGGCGCGCGATCCTCGATGTCAGGTCCGGGTCGAGGTACGGCTCGCCGGAGACGACGGCGTCGCGCACACGGCTCTGCAGGGGGTTGAGCCCGGGGAACCCTGAAGGTATCTGGTCGATGGACTCGTATCCCGCGCGTTCGAGCGCCGCGAGCAGTCCCTCTCGCGCTTTGGGCAGCTCGAATAACGGATGCTCGGGGGCGGCGACGCGACACGTTCCGCGGAACTCGCATGGGTAGGGGTTCTCGCATTGTCTGCCGTATCGGACGTCGGGAGCCTCGTCGGTGCGGAGGATGGCCCGCATGACTCCGAGGCACGCCTCGACGTCGGCCGCGCGTGAACGCGCCTCGTACGTGACGTCCTCCTGTGCGAACAGCCGCGCGGGATCGTGCGAGACACCGTCGAAGACGTAGCCGGGGTCGAGGTGGACCAGCACGATCCGCCTCACCCGCACGCCGCAACCCTCGAGTACCCTGAGCTGGATGGCGACGTCGTCGAGGTTCTCGGGCTTGACCTTCGTCGACGACTTCACCTCGAGTAGGTCCCATGCGTCGCCCGCCCGCACGAGCACATCCGCGCGCACTCTGACGTCCTCGTACGTGAAACCGCCCTCGAAGATCGCTGGGACGGTGCCGTCGCCGATGAGCGCGGAGGTCGTGACGATCGCCTCATCGTGATGCAGGTGGTCGGCTTCGACGAGGACGCCGCCGGGGAACAGGCCGTGCGCGATGTGGCCGACCTCGTGCCCCGCGTCGAACCGCGCCTGCTGTGCGGCTCCCGTCGGGTCGGCGAGATTGCGAAAGTAACAGGTGAGGTAGAGTCGCTTGAGGCACTGCTTGCCTGCCTGGTAGCGTGACTTCGAGAGCATGGCGGTCTTCGCGCGCATACTGCACCTCCGGTGCGGCGGGCGCCGTCGCCCGCCGATACGACCAGTATGCAACGGGCCTCCGACACGGGACAGCCGTGCCGGACCCGCGCAGCTAGGGAGGGCCACATGTCACTCGGCATCGTCATCAAGGCTCCGGAGGGTCTCGTGCTCGCCGCGGAGAGCCGGGTCACGCTCGAGTCGGCCGCCGTGGACGGCAGGCCGCTCTCCGTCACCTACGACCATGCGGTCAAGCTGCTGTCGTTCAGCGAGCCGAACTCGTGGGTCGGCGCGCTGACGTACGGGCAGGCTCTGCTCGGTCCGCGCACCCCGGCATCGTTCGTCCCGGAGTTCGAATCGGCCCTTCCCGAGCGCCGCCTGGGCGTGGAGGAGTTCTCGCGCCGTCTATCCGACTTCCTGCTCGGGCAGTGGCGCGCGTCGATGCCCGGGGATTATGCGGGTCCCGACATGACGTTCGTCGTCGCGGGTTTCGACGAGGGCGATCCATACGGGCGGGTCTTCCTCTTCGACGTCCCGCGTCGCCCCGAGCCCGTCGAGCAGAATCCCGGCGCCACGGTCTTCGGCATGACCTGGGGCGGGCAGCATGAGATCGTCCATCGCATCGTGAAGGGATTCGATCCCGCCGCTCTCCCGATCATCGCTCGCGAGCTCGGTATCGATCCGGAGCGCGCGGTGTCACTCGGAGAGGCGTTGACCGCCGAGCTGGCGCTGCAACTTCCGCTCGACGCGATGCCGCTGCAGGACTGCGTCGACCTGGCGCTCTTCTTCGTGAGGACCACCATCGACGCGCAGCGCCTCTCGCTCGGTATCCGTGGATGCGGCGGACCGATCGACGTCGCGACGCTCACGCGCAGGGACGGTCTGCGCTTCGTGCAGCGCAAGTCCCTAGAGGGAGAGGTGGGCGATGCCGGCCGCGCGAGGTGACGCCAGGACGATCCTCGCGCTCCTCGGCGGTCCGGCGGCGCCGGTGGCCACCGGTCTGACGTTCGTGGCGTCCGAGGCGCTCGAGCCGCTCGCTCGCGGCGTCGAGACGCCGGCGGCGCGGCTGGCGCGGGCTTGCGACGAGCTTGCCCTCGACTTCGCCTTCGTGCCGGTGACCGCTCCCTGGGCGAGCGAGGCGTGCGCCGCGCTCGTCGCGGCAGGACGGGCACCTCTCGTCGCTATCGACGGTCCGCTCGCGCGAGCGGCACGGCAGGAGGGTGTGGAGGAGGTGCTCAAGGCTACCGTTCTCGACCCCGACGGGGTGCGCGCACTCCTGAGACTCCGCATGCGCGCCGTGGCCGAGGATGTCGCCCGTGCCTCCGACATGGGTGCGTCGGCCGTGGTGGTCTGTGAGGACCTCGCCGGGTCGGCCGGGCCGATCGTCTCACCGGACTGGGCTAACGAGGACCTCTTCCCGTTGCTCGCAGAGGTCGTCGCGGAGGCGACCGGAGCCGGGTTGCACGCGGTGCTGCACTGCGATGGGGACTTTCGCGCGTTCCTGCCGGCCATCGCTCGCGCGGGCCTCGTCGCGGTCCACGGCGGAGGGCACGGCGCCGCCGGGCTCGACGGCGTGCTCGCGGCGGCGCGCGCCGCCGGTGTCGCGTTCGTCGGCGGCCTGCCGACCGAGGCGCTGGACGCAGGCCTCCCCGCGACGATCGCCGCGGGGAGGCGCGTGGGCGTGCTCGCCCTCTCGGGCGGTCTTCTCATCGCCGATGACGGCGGGATCACGAGTGCCGTGCAGGTCGCGTTCCTGGCGAGCGCGTTCTCGGCGGCCCGGAGCACCGGCCGCGGCTGACTCAGCCGGCCGGCGTCGCGGTCTTGCCGGGTAGCGGCATCGCTTCGACGACGAGGTCCATGATCGCCGCGATGCGCACTCCGAGATCGTGTCTCTTGTCGAGGTCCTCCATCTGGAGACGGCAGTTCTCGCACGGGCTGGCGACGATCTTCGCGCCCGTCGCCTTGATCTGCTCGACCTTCTTGGCGCCGGAGCGCAAGCGCACCTCGCTCATCTCCTCGATGGCGACGATGCCGCCCCCGCCGCCGCAGCACCACTGCTCGGCGCGGTTCGGGGTCATGTCGCGGAAGTCCTTCGAGATGGCCTTCACGATGTCGCGCGGCTGCTCGAATATGCCGCCGTTGCGCGCGATCTGGCACGGGTCGTGGTAGGTGATCGGCTCGGCGATCGCCTTCGAGACCTTGATGCGGCCGTCCTTGATGTACGAGTCGATCTTCTCGAGGATGTGCGTCACCTTGAACGGGTGCTTCTTGCCCGACCACGCCTCGTGGAAGATCTCGGCGACGCGGTAGGCGTGGCCGCACTCGGTGATGACGACCTCCTTCACGCCGAGGCGCAGCGCCTCGTCCATGAAGCGGTCGGCTATCTGGCGCGCCTTGAGAGGGTCTCCGAAGAAGAAGCCGTAGTTGGCGGCCTCGAACATCGATAGCGTCCAGGACTCCTTCGCCTCGTGGAAGATCACCGCCGCGGGGCGGATGGAGTGCGCGCCGGCGAGCGCGACGTAGAGGACGTCCGCGCCCTGGCGGTCGACGGGGATCTCCGCGTCCGGGTCGCCGGTGATCTCGCGGACCTCGGCTTCGATGTCCTTGAAGCCGTCGACGATGACGTCGCGGAACATCTCGACGTTGTCGCCCTTGAAGATCGCCGCGTCGGCGAGTTGCCCGAGCATCTCCTGGCCTCTGCCGGCGGCGATGAGCATCGCTTTCGCCATCGAGAGGATGAACTGCGTGTCGATGGAGAACGGGCAGTAGTACATGCAGCGCCGGCAGCCGGTGCACGCGTAGGTGACCTCGTAGAGCTCGTCGAGCAGGTTCTCGTCGGGGTCGCGGCCTTCGTACAGCGCGGGCACGAAGCGGCCGGTCGCGTCGAAGTACTTCTTGTAGATGCGTCTTATCAGCTCCGCGCGATACGCGGGGAGGTAGCGTACGTCGCCGGTCCCGACGTACTGGTGGCACGCGTCCTTGCAGATGGCGCAGCGCGCGCAGATGTCGAGATACGTCTTGAGCTGGCGCGTCATCTTCTTGTCGAGCACGCCCGTGAGGGTCTGCAGCTGGGTCGCTTCGTCCATGCTACTCACTCCTCACGTAGTTGGCGGTCAGCGAGCCGATGGTGTGGATCAGTTTGCTGAACGGGAAGTAGATCAGGAACGCGTCGACGAAGAGCATGTGGGTGCCGAGCGAGATGCCGACGTTGCTCGACGTGATCTCGGCGGGGAAGGCCGGGCGGAACCTGAGCAGCGAGACGAACCACTCCCGATACGTGGCGGCGTGCACGACGCTGCCGTAGACGAACCGCATGTGGTCGCCCATCACGACGACGCCGAGCAGCAGCGCGAGCAGCAGGTAGTCCTCGGGGACCGAGATGGTCTTGTACGGTCCGACCGTGCGCCGCGCCATCCAGAAGAGGACGGAGCCGAGCATGAGGACTCCGGCGATCGAGCCCGACCACGCGGCGAAGGCGTTCATGCCCTTCTCGCCCAGTAGCGCGGGCAGCACCGGGAACTCGCCGATCAGCCGCAGGTGTCCCACGAACGCGCCGAGGGCGGCGACGTGGAACGCCATGGCGAACAACCACATCCAAGGCTCGATCCTGAAGGACTGCGGCGCGATGAACGTGTCCTTGAGCATCTTGAAGAAGCGCCCTGCGCGCGTCTTGGGCTTGGGGAACATGCCGAGCGGGATGGGGGAGCGCGGCGTGGTGCGCCACTGCCACACGCGCCACGCCATGCCCGCGGTGAAGACGGCGAGGGCCAGGTAGACGCCCCACACCGACGTGATCTGGAGATACGTGTCCATGGTCCGGGGTACCCGCTTCCTACTTCACGCGCTTGACGAGGAAGACGAACTCGCCGCCGACCTTCTCGGCGGAGACGACCTCGTTGCCGGTCGACTTCGCCCAGGCGGGGATGTCCGCCATCGAGCCGGGATCGGTCGCGACGGCGCGGATGATGCCGCCGACCTCGACGTTGCGGATGTTCTGGCTGACCTTGACCATCGGAAGGGGGCAGAGCAGGCCCTTCAGGTCGAGCTCGAGGTCGGGGGTGACGTCGCTCATGACGCGCTCCTTTCGGGACGGTATCTTCTAGATGAAGAGCTGGATCTCGGACTCCTGCGCCTCGCCGAGGAAGAACCCGACGCCGACGGGAGCCTGCACGCCTTCGATGAAGCTGGACTCGGGGATCTCCATGACGTCCATCGACATCTGGCAGGGGTAGAGCTTCACGCCTAGCTCGACGGCGAGGTCGCGCAGTTGCGGCAGGGTGGCGACGTTGTTCGCGCCCATCATCTTCTTGAACATCCAGCGGCCCATGCCGCCGAAGCTGAACTTCGACGGATTGGACTTGGAGATGTCGCCTCCGTACATCATTCCCAGCATCCGGCCGAACATCGTCTTTCCCGTGCGCACGTTCTTCTTCAGAGCCCGCAGGCCCCAGAACGTGAAGAACATCGTCACGTCCATGTCCATCGCGGCCGCTCCCGTGGCGATGATGAACGCGCCGAACAGCTTGTCCATGTCGCCACTCATCACTATCAACGACAACTTCTTGCGCTTGCTCTCCTCCGGCATCTTCTTACCTCCAGGTCCAGGGGCGGATGGTTCAGGCCGACCGGTCGGTCCGGTCGTCCGTGAGGCCGATGTTGCGGCCGATCGCGTTGTTGCGTGCTTCGAGAGTCTCTTTCATCACCTCGGTGATGAGGTCGAACGCCTGCAGGATCTTGGGATTGGCGATCGAGTAGCGGATGTAGGCGCCCTCGCGTCGCGCGAGCACCACGCCCTTCTCGCGCAGGATCGCGAGGTGCTGCGAGAGGTTCGCCTGCGCGATCCCGGTCGCCACCTGCAACTCGCCCACGGTGGACTCGCCGTCGCGAAGGGCTCCGAGGATGCGCTGGCGCTTCTCGCTCGCCAGCGTCTTGCACAGCTCGGAGTGCAGGCAGTAGAAGTCCTTGTCCGGCACGGTTCCCTCCAATGTCCGGCCATCCCGGAGCACCAGACATGCCAACATTAGCATATGTGAATATCCATGCGATACCTTCTCTGTGTGTTCATCCCCATCCGGCGTCGCCGCTATCGCTCTCAGCCGTCGTCGTGTACCGTGCGACGTGCTACGATAGGACGTCGTGCACGCGCCCGGGCCGGGACTCGTGAGGGTGGTGATACGGTGGCGCTCGAGGGCAACCTCAAGGATTTCTCGCTCGCGGATATGTTCCGGTTGCTCGCGTCCGGACGGAAGGTCGGGACGCTGCATCTCGAGCGTCCCGACGCCGAGGGCAAGGTCTGCTTCAAGAAGGGGCGCGTCTTCTTCGCGACCTCGAACTTCAACCGCGAATCGCTCGGCCGCCGTCTCGTGAAGGTCGGCGTCATCTCGGAGAAGCAGCTTCGGCAGGCGCTGGGCCTTCAGAAGATCCAGAAGAAGGAGAAGGCCGGCCGCCGCCTCGGGCAGATCCTCGTCGACGAAGGCTACCTCGAGAGCCGGGTCCTCGAGACGTTCATCCAGGAGCAGATCAACGACACGCTCTTCGACCTCTTCCGGTGGGAGGAAGGCGACCTCCGGTTCGAGCCCGAGGAGGACTGCGAGGACGAGGACATCGGGGTCTCGGTATCGGTCGAGAACATCATCATGGAGTCCTCGCGTCGTCTCGAACTCTGGAATCGCATACGTCAGAAGATCCCGACGCTGGACTCCTCGTTCATCATGGCCGCCGCCCCCGGAGACAAGTCGATGGAGATCCACCTGAAGCCGAAGGAGTGGATGCTCCTGTGCTACCTGCACGGGGGACGCAGCGTGCGCGAGCTCACCGCGCTGACGGGCTACAACGACTTCGAGACCGCGAAGATCCTCTACGGGATGTTCTCCGCAGGCCTGATCGAGGAATCGGCCGCACCGGACGACGGTGCGGCCGTGGGGGCCTGAGCTCCCATGACCGCGGCAGGGAGCCTGAGCAAGAACCTCACGCTCGAGGAGTTCACGCGGTTCCGCGACTACATCCACGAGCATTCCGGGATCTACCTCGAGGAGGGCAAGCTCGACTCTCTGCGCATCTCGCTCGTCACGCGTGCGACGCGTCTCGCCTTCGACAGCTTCGGCGCGTACTTCGACGTCCTCTCGCACAACGAGGACGAGTTCAAGGAACTCATGAGCCTCATCACGATCAACGAGACGAGCTTCATGCGCTTCCCGGCCCAGTTCGAGGCTCTTCGGGCGCACGTGCTCCCCGAGATCATGGAGGGCCGCCACGACTCGAACCGTGCCATGAGGGTGTGGTCGGCGGGCTGCTCCACTGGCGAGGAGCCCTACTCCGTGGCGATGTCGCTGCTCGACTCCGGCATCCAAGGCCTAGGCTGGCAGGGGTACGTCTACGGCACGGACGTATCGACGAAGGCGCTCACCGCGGCACGCGAAGGCGTCTACGGCCGCAAGGCGATGGTCAACGTCCCGGAGGACGTCGTGGCGAGGCACTTCACCCGGCGGGACGCCTCCTTCCGCGTCGCCGATCACGTTCGCGAGCTAGTCGAGTTCGGCTACCACAACCTCATCAAGGAGCCGTACCCCCTCTCGCTCATGGGCAGCTGGGACGTCATCTTCTGCCGGAACGTCACCATCTACTTCAAGCTCGATTCGACTCGGCGGGTGGTGGCGAACTTCTTCAACAGCCTGAACCCGGGCGGGTATCTCTTCGTGGGGCATTCCGAGACCTTGAGCTCCATCTCGGACGACTTCGAGCCGATCGAGACCGGCGGCGTCTTCCTCTACCGCAAGCCGCGGCCGCACCGCTTCCATTTCTTCAACATCAAGGAGAAGCCCGCGCCTTCGGTCACCGAGCCAGTGAAGGAACGTCGTCACGCTCGTCGCGTCGAGCCCGCTCCCGATGGCGCAGAGCACGTCCGAAAGGGAAAGCGGGCGCGATCGGAAGACGAGGCGGTGGCCTCACGCGCACAGGCCGCAGGGGGCCTGGCCGCCGCCAGGGAGCGTCTCGTCGCCGGCGATCCCGACGCCGCGCTGGCGATCGTCGAGGACGTGCTCGCGACCGACCGCAACGACGCGGAGGCGAACGTGCTCGCCGCGTACGTGTACGCGGACATCGACCGGCTCGACGAGGCGTTCGCGGCCGCGCATCGCGCGCTCGCCGTCAACCCGCTCCTGCCGGTCGCCCGGTACATCCTGGGGCTCATATACATGCGGCAAGGGAACTCGGTCATGGCGGTGAGCGAGATGAAGAAGACCGTCTACATCGAGCCGGACTTCGCCCTCGCGCATCTCAACCTCGCGAACATCCATCGCTCGCAGCGGAAGTGGGAGGCGGCGTGCCGCGAGTACGAGAACGCCAAGCGGTCGCTCGAGTCGAGTCCGCAGGGGGCGTGGACCGCCTTCTTGGGAGGGTTCGACGTCGACCTGCTCGCTCAGACGTGTGAGCGCAGTCTGGTAGAGTGTCGTAAAGCGATGGGGGTCGCATGAGAGCCGGTCTCGACGGGCGGCTCCCCGGCGTTTTCGGAGGGAGTAGGCATGCCTAGCGCGCGGATACTGGCGGTCGATGACAGCCCGACCATCCTCGAGATGATCAAGGCGATCCTCGTCGCCGGCGGATACGAGGTGATCACCGCGTCGGACGGTGCGGCTGCACTCGAGACCGCGCGCGCCGAGAAGCCGGATCTCATACTGCTCGACGTCATGCTGCCCAAGCTCGACGGGTACAGGGTGTGCCGTCTGCTGAAGTTCGACCAGAACTACAAGAACATCCCGATCATCATGCTCACCGCCAAGACAGAGGAGCAGTCGATAGCCACGGGCATCCGCACGGGCGCGAACCAGTACCTCACGAAGCCCGTCGAGCCCGACAAGCTGCTCTCCGCCGTCGCCGAGGAACTCGGCAAGGCGCAGGGATAGCCTCCCGTGGCGGGCGCGGAAACCATCGCGAGCCGGGCGCTCGAGACGCTCGTGACCGCCGGGCTCATCACGAGCGAGCAACTCGCGAGCGTCAAGGACTCCGCGGAGTCGAGCGGCGCCGCCCTCGGTGCGGTCCTCGCGGAAAGAGGGCTCGTGGCGGTCTCCGACGTCGAGGCGATGCTCGAGGACGAGATCGGCATCCCTCGCGTGGATCTGTCGAGCTACGCGCCCGACGACGGGGCGCTCTTCTCAGTCCCCGCCCAGCTGGCCAAGGCCTGGCGCATCCTGCCGCTCTTCGAGATCGACGGCACGCTCACCGTGGCCGTCGGCGACGCCATGGACGTGTTCTCACTCGACGAGTTGGGCGCGACGCTAGGTCTCGAGATCGAGCCCGTGCTCGCGGATGTCGCCTCCGTCGTCGAGGCGGTGGCGCAATACTACGGGGTCGCTGTGCCCGAGGCCGCTCCCGCGACCCCGGCCGCTCCGGCGCCGCGAGTCGTTCCCGTCTTCGTGGA
Organism: Coriobacteriia bacterium; assembly: GCA_041658765.1. Classification (NCBI taxonomy): domain Bacteria; kingdom Bacillati; phylum Actinomycetota; class Coriobacteriia; species Coriobacteriia bacterium. The sequence continues at coordinate 53,224 of JBAZZO010000001.1, forward strand.
AGACGAGACCCCGACGGTGCTCGCACCGTCCGAGGAAGTGGTCGCGCAGGTGGCCGGCGCGTCGATCGAGGAGGTCGTCGCGACCGCCTTGCCCGCGGGGCCGTCCGCCATCGACCTCGACGTGCTGGCGGTCGCCGACAGCCGCAAGGTGGCCGTGCTCGTCGCGGACATCCTCGAGTACGCGGTCGCAAACGGCGCGACCCGCATCCACCTCCTCCCGTACAAGGAAGAGTTCTTCCTCGTCAACCGCGTGCAGGGCAAGCTCGAGAAGGTCGCGCACGCGCCGTTGTCGATGCAGGGACCTCTCGTCGAGGGCTTCAAGAACTTCGCGCACCTCGCGGGCGTTCCCGCGAACCTGCCCGCCCTCGGGCGTGTCCACGCCCAGTTCGGCGACCGCGACCTCGTCGTCACCGTCTCGGCCGTGCCGACGGTGTCGGGCCAGCGGGTGGTCGTCTCGCTGGCGCCCTTCCGTTCGCAGCCGCGGGGCCTAGCGGAACTCGGTATGAGCGACAGCGAGGAGAAGGCGCTGCACGCGATGGTCGAGCGCGGGCGCGGTCTGCTGCTCGTTTGCGGCCCGGTCGCCGGCGGCCGCAGCGCGACCTACTACGCCCTGCTCGCTCACGCCGCCTCGTCGGGCAAGACGGTCTACTCCGTCGAGCGTTCCGTCGAGTACGAACTCCCCGCTGTAGCGCAAGTGCTGGTCAACCCCGGGTCGCCCGTCGCCGCTTCGCAGTATTTCGCCGCCGGGATCCGGCAGGATACCGACGTCATCGCCATCGACTCGATCCAGTCGGTGGAGGACGTGCACCTCGCCGTCGAAGCCGCGGGCATGGGGAAGCTCGTCGTGGCGACCTTCGCAGCGGGAGACATAGCCGCGGGAGTGAGGCGCATGCTCGACCTGGGCGCCGAGCCGACGAGTCTTGCAGCCGCCCTGACGCTCGCCGTGGGACAGCGGCTCGTGAGGCTCACTTGCCCGAACTGCGCGGAGGAGAAGCACAGCGACGTGGCCGCTCGTATCCCGGGCGCTCCGGCGGGCCTCACGAGCAAGATCGGAGCGGGCTGTCCGAACTGCGGGAAGACCGGTTTCCGGGGCGCCACGGGCATCTTCGAGGTGCTGCCGTTCTCCGAGGCCGTGCGCGCGCGGGTCGCGAAGAGCGAGTCCGGCGAAGCACTGGCGCAGGCGGCGCGCACCGCGGGGATGCGCGGGCTGGCCGTCTCCGGGCTCGCGAAGGTGACCGCGGGCCTCGTGAGCGCTGAGGAACTCGACCGCGTCCTGCGGTTCTCGGACTGAGGGGAGGGGATATGCCGCGCAAGAAGACTAGCGCACCGGTCGAGGCGGACGTCGCGGTCCTCGGGGTCGAGACGTCGGCGCCGGTCATCGAGCGCGTCGTCATGTTCTTCCTCGAAGATCGGAAGTACGCGTTCCCCATAGACCGCGTTCAGGAGATCCAGCAGATCGTCGAGCTCACCACAGTCCCCGACGTTGCTCCGGCGCTCGTCGGGATGATCAACCTACGCGGCTCGGTCGTCCCCGTGGTCGATCTGCGCCTTCTGCTCGGGCTTGAGGAGCTTCCCTACAACCTGCAGACGCCGATGATCATCTGCCGTTCGGGCGAGTATCTCGTCGCGATCATCGTCGACGAGGTCGAGGACGTCGTCCCCGTCCCCGAGGGCAGCATCGAGCCGCCCTCGTCGCTCTACGCCCTCCAGGACCGGATGCTCGGGGTATGGCGCATGGGCGCCGAGCTCGTCTTCGTTCTCGACCTCGACCGCCTCGTCCCCGAAGAGGCGCTCGCGGCGACAGGAGGTGACGTGAGATGACACGACGCGTCTCCGGTGACCTCACCGAGCAGGCCGCGGAGGTGCTGCGCCGTCGCGCGGACTCGCTGGCGCAGCGCGAGGAGGCCGACGCGGTCGAGGACCGCATGGACATCCTGCTCTTCGCCCTCGCGGACGAGTGGTACGCCGTGCGGATCGTCGACGTGCGGGAGATCTACAACGAGTACCGGTTGGCGGGCGTACCCTGCGTCCCCGAGCACATCCTCGGGGTCATCAACATCCGCGGCGAGATCGTCTCCGTCACCGATCTCGCCGCGCTCATGCGTCTCGCCGCCCCGAGAGACCTGTATCCGGGCGTGGAGTTGCCGCCGCTGATCGTCGTTCAGGACGATTCCTGCGCGTCCGCCATCGTGGTCGACGTCATCGGCGACATCGTGGACGTAGCGGTCTCCTCGGTGGAGCCTCCGCTCTCCACCTACGAGAAGACCCAGGGTGAGTACGTGTCCGGACAGGTCTACGTCGACGGGATGCTGGTAGGCCTCGTCAATCTTGCGAAGGTGCTCGAGCCGGTCGGCGCGCGCGACTGACGCCGGACGGCGTCGAAGGTGAGGATAGGGGACATGAAGAGCCTTTTCGAACGGTTCCGTGGCAAGTTCCTGTACAAGTACATCCTGGTGAACGTCGGGCTCTTCGCCGTGATCAACATCATCCAGGTGTCCGTTCTCTACATCCTCTTCCGCGACCAGGTCACCATCGGGGTCGGGTGGGGATGGAACATGGTGCTCGCACTCGGCTGTCTCGCCCTGCTCTCGCTCGCGTGGTTCGTCTCCTCCGTGTGGATCGGCTACCGCCTCATGGCACCCCTCTCTCGCGTCGTCGACTCCGTGAACCAGGCGTGTCAGGGCGAGATCGGCCAGAAGGTCGCAGTCGAGACGAACGACGAGTTCGGCATGCTGGCTCGCAGCTACAACCAGATGCTCGATCTCATCGTCTACCTCATCACGCAGACGCAGGAGTCCTCTCGCCGCCTTGGAGAGTCGGCATCCGAGATCCTCGCCGCGACCGAGCAGCAGGCGTCGGGCTCGGCCGAACAGGCGGCGAGCATCAGCGAGACCACGGCTACGATGGAGGAGTTGGCGGCGACGTACCGGCAGATCGCCGACAACGCCAACCAGGTGGTCCGCATGGCCGAGGCGTCGCTAGGCAGCGCGGAGAACGGTCAGCAGGCGGTCTTCAACACGCTCTCCGCGATGGAGGACATCAAGACGCGCGCGCAGTCATCCGCGAACAAGATCCTCGCTCTCGGAGAGCGCAGTCAGCAGATATCCCAGGTGCTCGCCATAATCAACGGCATCGCCGATCAGACGAAGATACTCGCGCTCAACGCGGCCATCGAGGCGGCGCGCGCCGGCGAAGCGGGGAAGGGGTTCTCGGTCGTCGCGATCGAGATCCGCAAGCTCGCCGAGTCGGTCGTCGGCTCCACCAACGAGATCTCGGGGATCATGAGCGAGATCCAGGGTGCCGCGAACGACCTGGTCGTCGCGACCGAGCAGGAACTGAAGCAAGTCCAGGGGGGCGTCGATCTCGCCCACGTGACCGGGGACAGCTTCGAGTCGATCCTCGAGATGATCGAGCAGACCACCGTCGCCGCAAAGGAGATCTCCGCCGCGACGCAGCAGCAGCGCAGCGCCACCGAGCAGGTCGTCAAGGCGATGCGCGAAGTGGCGGCGGTCGCGCAGCAGACCGCGGTCGGGAGCAAGCAGGTCGCGTCGTCGGCCGAGGGGCTCTCGAACATCGCGCGCGAGACGAGCCAGGTCGGCTCCGCTTTCAGGATCGTCGGGTAGCGCCGACTCAAGGAAGGGACGCACCAGGATGGTCGAGTTCGACCGGTCGGCGTTCATCGGCAAGTTCCAGGAGGAGGCGCAGGAGTACCTCCAGCGCCTGAACGAGGGCGTCATCACGCTCGAGGGCGATCCGGGCAACCGCGAGCTCATCGACCAGATGCTGCGCGATGCCCACACGCTCAAGGGCAGTTCGCGGATGGTCGGCCTCCTCGAGATCGCCGACGTCGCGCACAGGCTCGAGGACATCATGGTCAAGGTGCGCGACGGCCTGATGGCCTACACGCCGCAGATGTCGGATCCGTTCTTCGAGGCGCTCGACGCGATCGTCTTCCTGTCGGACAACGCCGGCAAGGATGTCGCGGGGCAACTCGACATACCGGGCCTGCTCGCCAGGCTCGGCGCGATCGCCGACAGCGGCGAGGTCGCGGTGGCTCCCGAGCCCGTCGAGACGCCCGCGCCCGCCGTGATCGCCGGCGAGGACGACGGCGAGGACGACGATGAGGGTGACGTCGCGGAGGCCTCCGAGGCGCACGACGCTTCGGAGGGGCCGCAGCGCGCGAAGCGGGACGAGACGCTCAAGGCGAAGGTCCAGCACACCGTGCGCGTGCGGACCTCCCAGGTGGACACGCTGCTGAATCTGGTGAGCGAGGTGGTGATCACTCAGATCAAGGCCGAGCAACGCTCGTTCGACCTTCGCGCCGTGCAGTCCGAGACGGCGGACATCTGGTCTTCGTGGGTGCGGATGCGCGCGGCGGTCTCTGCCCTCGAAGACGGCTCCGAGAGCCTCGGTGAGGAGATCGCGTCACTCGACGGGCTGCTGGCCGATTGGCGTGGCCGACTCGGCTCGTTCGCGAAGGACTACGTCGACGACGTCTCGCGGACGTCCACGGTCGTCGCCGACCTGCAGGAGCACGCGATGCGGCTGCGCATGCTGCCCGTCGCCACCGTCTTCAACACGTTCCCGCGTGCCGTGCACGACCTCGCGCACGACTTCCACAAAGAGGTCGAGCTCGAGATGCACGGTGAGGACACCGAGCTCGACAAGAAGGTCCTCGAGGAGATCAACGATCCGCTCATCCACATCATGCGCAACGCCGTCGACCACGGCATCGAATCGCCCGCGACGCGTGTCGCGCAGGGCAAGCCGAGCCGAGGGACGATCTCGATGTCCGCGCGACAGGAGGGCGACCACATCGTCATCGAGGTCTCCGATGACGGAGCGGGTATCGATCCGGAACTGGTGCGCACGGCCGCGGTGCGCAAGGGTTTCGTCGGCGAGGCGGAAGCCCGCTCGATGTCCGAGCGCGAGGCGACGTACCTGATCTTCGAGGCGGGTTTCTCCACGAGCCCGATCATCACCGAGATCTCCGGTCGCGGGGTCGGCATGGACGTGGTGCGCGAGTTCGTCGTGGACAAACTCAAGGGGTCGCTCGACCTCGACACCAAGCTCGGCGAGGGCACGACGTTCCGGCTGACCATCCCGCTGACGCTCGCGATCATCCGCGCCCTCCTTCTGCGTTGCGGCGGCCAGACGTTCGCCCTGCCCACAGCGTCGATAGAGGAGACGCTGCGCATCGAGCCCAGCCAGATCATCAAGGTCGAGGGGCGAGAGGTCGTACGCCGGCAGCGCCGGACCATCCCGCTGGTCCACCTTGCGGACATCCTGGGCCTGCCCGTCACCGAGCGCGACGGCAGCAAGATCCGCATCGTCGTGGTCGGATTCTCCGGCCACAGGATGGGCTACATCGTCGACGAGCTCGTCGGCGAGCAGCAGATCGTCATCAAGACCCTCGGCTCGCATCTCAAGGGGGTGGACAACATCGCCGGCGTGACGGTCCTGGGCGCGGGCGAGATCGTCCCCATCCTCAACGTGCCCGACCTGATGACGAACGCCCGGACCCGGTCGGGTCTGCGACGCGCCACCGTGAGCGCCGAGAACGAGAACGCCGGGCCCAAGCGGGTCCTCATCTGCGAGGACTCGTTCACGACCCGCGAGCTCGAGCGCTCGATCTTCGAGGCCGCGGGATACGAGGTCGAGGTGGCGACCGACGGGGCGATGGGCCTGTCGATGCTGCGCGAGGGTCTGCAGATAGACGCTGTCGTCACGGACGTGCAGATGCCGAACATGAACGGCTTCGAGTTCACTCGCGCGGTCAAGAACGACGCGCAGCTGCACACGACGCCGATCGTCATAGTCACCTCGCTCGAACGCGACGAGGAGAAGGCGGAGGGCATCGACGCCGGCGCCGATGCCTACATCACGAAATCAGTCTTCAATCAGGACACGCTGCTCGATACCGTCGAGCGCTTGATCAGATAGGGAACCGCAGATGACCGGCCCGCCCATCCGCGTCGTCGTGGCCGACGACTCGCTCGTCGCCCGCGAGATGCTCCGCCAGATCCTCGACAGCGATCCCGACATCGAGGTCGTCGGCGTCGCGTCGGACGGGCAGGAAGCGGTCGACCTCGTCGCGTCGCTGCGGCCCGACCTCGTCACCATGGACATCCATATGCCGAGGATGGACGGTCTCGAGGCGACGGAACGGATCATGGCCTACACGCCCACCCCGATACTCGTCGTCTCCTCGTCGGTGCACGGCGAGGGCATGGGCCGCGCGTTCGACGCGCTCTCGTCCGGGGCGCTCGAGGTCATCAAGAAGCCGGAGCCCAGCGACTGGCAGGACATGCAGAAGATAGGCCGGACGATGATCCGGACCGTGAAGATCCTCTCGAAGGTCAGGGTGATCACCCACCTGCGCGGCAAGTACAAGCCGGGACAGGAGCGCGAGGTCGGGCGCCGGGCTCCGCACCCGGAGTCTCCCGGGGGCCGGGTGATCGTCGCCGTGGGGTCGTCGACGGGCGGGCCGTCCGCTCTGCTCTCGGTCCTCGGCAAGCTGCCCGCGACGTTCCCCGTCCCGGTCGTGGTGGCGCAGCACATCGCCGAGGGGTTCGTCCCCGGCCTCGTAGGATGGCTCGACGCCGGCTGCCGCATGAAGATACGTGCGGCCGAGGACGGCGAGACGGTCAAGCCCGGCATGGTCTACTTCGCGCCGACGGGCCGCAACCTCGAGATGGACGGCATGGTCGCGCGCTACGCGACTCCGCTACCGGGTCAGCTCTACATCCCGTCCGCGGACACGCTGTTCTCCTCGGTCGCGCGCTCGCACGGGTCGCGGTCCGTGGGCGTCATCCTCACGGGGATGGGCGCGGACGGCGCCGAGGGGCTGAAGTCCATGCGCGCGGCCGGAGCCGCCACCATCGCGCAGGACGAGGAATCCTCGACCGTCTTCGGCATGCCGAAGGCGGCGATCGACAACGGCGCGGCGGTGACGGTCCTGCCGGTAGCCGCTATCGCCGACGAGGTGCAACGGCTCGTCATGGGCGTCACCTGACGCCGCTCGTCCGTATTTCCGCCGCTGTCCATCGCAAGGCGGTCGCCTTCCTCTATGCGTCGGCACGCGATTTGCCGTACCCTTCCAACATGCTCGCGCGGCCGTCATGCCGCCCGCGTCCGACCGGCAAAGCGGACGAGGGTGAGGGAGAGCGGGCGAGTCCTCGTATGAGGACGCGATAAGGGGAAAGGGTGAGATCCCTTGGCCTTCGGTCTGTACGTCTCCCGTTGTGGAGGCAGGGTAGGCGACGTCATCGACGTCGATGAGTTAGCAGCCTGTTTCGAGCGTCGCGCGGCGGTGACGAGGGTCGTAGATGACCTGTACCGCGCCGACGTGCTCGATCGCATCGAGCGCGATGTGATGGACGCGGGGCTGGACGGTATCGTCCTGGCCGGACACTCGCCGGGGCGGTTCGACCACAGCCTGTCCGGGCGCCAGATCCGTGAGCGTCTCGTGGCCGCGGGGGTGAATCCCAACCGCATCTCGTGCGCGAACATCCTCGAGCAGGTGGCTCTCCCGCATGCCGGGGATCCTGAGGCGGCGAAGGCGAAAGCCCGAGCGCTGCTCGAGGTCGCCATCCTCGAGGTGACCATGCGCGATGAGGTCGGCTCGAAGAGTGCCGAACCCCGCCGCAGCGTGCTCATACTCGGCGCCACGGCGCAGGGGATCATCGCGGCGCAACGCCTCCTCCAGCTCGGCTACCGGGTCGTCATCGCCGATCGCGCGGACGGCTCCGCCCGGATCGCCGCCATGGACATCCTCTCGGCGACCGCGGCATACGTCCTGGGTCACGAGGCGTGCGAGACCGTGGATGACGCCCGGATCGTGGACGGGTCGGGTTGGGTGGGTGACTACGATGTCGCGCTCTCGTCCCCGGACGGTACCGCGACGTTCCAGGTGGGCGGCATCCTCATCGCCGAACCAGAAAGCGCCGAATGGGTCGAGGAGTTGCGCGCTCACTTCCGGATCGATGTCGACGACGAAGGATCCGCCCGGTCCATCGACCCCGCGGTGCATCCCGCCGAGACCGTCGATCCCGGGATCATGGTCGTGCCGCGGGCGGACGCCGACGCGCCTGTGCGCGACAAGGTCGCCGCCGCCGACTCGGCGGCGATGGCGCTGGTGCTACGGCTCTCCCAGCCTCTCACGGTCCACTACATCGAGACCTCGTCCGTCGACGAGACCCTATGCGGCGGATGCGCGTCATGTGTCAAGACATGCGCCTTCGGCGCGTGCTCCATCGACCCCGAGACCGGGCAGTCGCACGTCGACATCCGGCGTTGCCGCGGTTGCGGGAAGTGCGTCGTCGGTTGCGCGGTAGGCGCGCGGGACATCGTGACCTCGCCGCATCCCTACCTCGTCGCGGCGGTCCACTCGCTCGCGGAGTCCGACTCCCCCGGCCCGCGCGTGCTCGGCTTCCTGTGCGGCGGCTGCGGCTATCCGGCCGCCGACAGCGCCGGGGAGTTCGTCGCGGGCGGCGGCGGCGCGTATCCCGCGTCGTTCCTGCCCCTGCGCATCCCGTGCGGAGGCCGTCTCGACACGCTCTACGTGCTCGAGGCGTTCAAGGCCGGCTTCGACGGCGTCGCGGTCTTCAGATGCCGTGAGGGACACTGCCACAACCTGATCGGGAACCTCGACATGGACCGGCGCATGAACCTGCTCCGCACGGTTCTGCGGTCGCGCGGTCTCGACGACCTTCGTCTGCGCATCGTCGACATCTCTCCTTTCGAGGGGGAGGTCTTCGTGGCTGCGGTCAACGACTTCGTCGGCGACTTGAGCAAGCTCGCGAACGGGAAGGGTGGCCCCCAATGAGCAAGCCTCGCCTAGCGACCGTCGTTCTCGGCGGCTGCACGGGCTGTCATCTCTCGCTCCTCGACGCGCATGAAGGGCTGCTCGAGCTCCTCGGCGACGTCGAGCTCGTGTATTCCCCGCTCATCGACGTCGCCGACTTCCCCGCATGCGATGTGGCGGTCGTCGAAGGCGCGGTCTCGACCGCCCACGACGAAGAGGTGCTCCGCGTCGTCCGCGCGAAGGCGGCCACGCTCGTGGCGGTCGGGTCGTGCGCGACGCTCGGCGGCATCGGAGGGCTCCGCAACCTCCACACCGCGCGTGAAGTCGCCGGCTACGTGTACGGCGTGACGCCCGAGACGGAGGTGCCCGCTCTCCAGCGCCGCGTGCGGCCGCTGTCGGACATCGTCGAAGTCGACGTCTCGGTCCCCGGATGCGCTCCGCCCACGGAGACTCTCGTCGCCGCCGTGAGCGCCGCCGTGACGGGGGCGCCGTTCGAGCTGCCCAGGCGCAACCTCTGCGACGAATGCTCCCGGGTGCACGACACCCTTCTCGAGCATTCGAAGGACTTCGTCTCCGACGGCGTCTACGCCCTGATGGAGCTCGAGACCATCGATCCCGAGCGCTGCTTCCTCGAGCAGGGCGTCATCTGCATGGGGCCGATGACTCGAGAGGGTTGCGGCTCCCGTTGCACCGAGGCGAACGTGCCTTGCCGCGGCTGCATGGGGCCGAGCCGGCTCGACTTCGAGCAGGGCGGGAAGATGGTCGACGTGCTCGCGGCGATCCTCCCGGCGGGCGCGATCATGTACATGGACGACCTAATCGGCACCGGATACCGGTTCAGCATGCCCGTCTCCATCTTCCCCGCCGTCTACGATCACGAAGGAGACGACGATGCCTAGGACCGTCACGCTGCCTCCCATCTCGCGCATAGAAGGGCACGGACGTGTGTCGCTCTTCCTCGACGACGAGGGGCGCGTCGCGGACGCGCACTTCAACGTCATCGAGTTCCGTGGATTCGAGAAGTTCGTCGAAGGGCGCATGGTCTGGGAGATGCCGCTCATCACGAGCCGCGTCTGCGGCATCTGTCCCGTGAGCCACCACGTCGCCGCTGTGAAGGCCGTCGACGACCTGCTCGGGGTCGAGATACCGCGCCCGGCGCGACTCCTGAGGGAGCTGCTCCAGACCGCCGGGTTCCTCCACGACCACGCACTGCATTTCTTCTTCCTCGCCGGGCCGGACATCCTCACGGGCGTGGATCCGGCGAGCCGCAACCTGCTCGGTGTGGTGAACGCCTACCCTGAGCTCGCCGCGAAGGCGATCGCGATGCGCAAGGTCGGCCAGCGCGTCGTCGCCGCCGTGGGCGGTCAGGCGGGGCACCCGGTGACGGCCATCCCCGGCGGGATGTCCATCGCGCTCGATCGCGGCGTTCGCGACGAGCTGCTCGCGGCTTGCCGCGAGGTGCTCCCGCACTCGCTCGAGGCGGAGCGGCTGGCTCGCGAGTGCACGCTGCGGTTGCTCGCCGAGCACCCAGGGTTCGCCTCGACGCCGACCCCGTTCCTGGCCATGTTGCGCGGCGGCGACGTCTTCGACCTGTACGACGGCGATCTCGTCGCGTCGAAGGCTGATGGGACGCGCCTCGCGCCCTTCCCGGTCGGTGAGTTCTTCGATCGCGTCGACGAGACCGTCCTGCCGTGGTCCTACTGCAAGGTCCCGTACCTGACCGAGTTCGGCCCCGAGGCCGGCCGCTACCGGGTAGGGCCGCTCGCTCGCGTCGGTCTTGCCCGGACCATGGGCTCCGAGCTCGCCGACGGTCTGCGCGCGGAGTTCGAGTCCGAGCTCGGGCACTCGGTGCAGTCGGCGCTCGCGTATCACTGGGCCCGCATGATCGAGCTCGTGGCGGCCTTCGAGCGCGTGATCGCGCTGTTCGAGGACGAGGACGTCGTCTCTCCCGACGTCCGTGTGAAGGTCGAGAGGCGCAGCGGGGTCGGTGTGGGTGCGGTCGAGGCGCCGCGCGGCACGCTGGTCCACCGGTATGAAGCGGACGAAGTCGGACGGGTGACGAGCGCGCGGCTCGTCGTCGCCACGACACAGAACAACGCGGCCATCAACGCGGCGGTGCTCGACGCCGTGCGCGGCGCCCGTCTCGACGAAGGGGCGCTCGATGACGCCGTGGTACGCCGGATGGAACTCGGCATCCGCGCCTACGACCCATGTCTTTCCTGTTCGACGCACGAGGCGGGCCGAGTGCCGCTCGCCGTGGAGGTCGTCGCCTCCGACGGTTCGGTGCTCGTGTCGCGGGGGGTGGGATCGGAGTGATGGCGGTCAAAGACGCGATCGACTCTCACGTGAGGCATAGGCTCGAGGACACCTTCGGCAAGGCGCTCGCGATGCTCATCTTCATGGCAGCCACGAACGAGTCGAAGGCTCCGACCATCGACCCGTCCCGGGACGACTACATGAGGCTCGTGGAGTCGATCTGCAGGGATCGTCGGGTCGTGGACATGTGGGGCTCCTCGGGCGCATCCGATGCCTTGCGCCAGTGGCAGGCGCTCGTCTAGGCCCGCTGACCGGCGATCGTGTCGTCGATGAGGGTCCGAACGAGGCCGGCCGCGTCGGACGCGGCCGCTTCGGCGACGGACGACAGTCCCTCCGCGTGTGACATCTCGGGAGCCGCGACGGAGACGAGCGCGGCTTTCGGCGCTCGCCCGTAGACCGCCCGCGCCACGCCGAGCAGCCCGGCTGCGTCGAGCGAATGGCCGCCGAGGTCGACCTTCCCCGGGACGAGCGCGGTCACCGCGGCCGGGGGCGCGGCGCGCCGGACCGCGTCGACGACGATGAGGAAGCCCGCTTCGGCGACATCGGGCGCGAGGGTGACATCGAGCGCCGTCACCGCGAGCAGGCGCGCGTCGCCGCCGGGCTCGGGTCCGAGGAGCCGCGCGACCCGATGCGCGACGCCGTCGTCGCCGCGAGCCTGGTTCCCGACGCAGATGACGAGCGTGTGACCCATGTCCGTAGTATAGGTCCGCTCCCGGTGCTCGGCGCTATACTTGCCGCATGGCCTGTGATCTTCCCATAGGTGTCTTCGACTCCGGTCTCGGCGGGCTCACCGTCGTGCGCGAGATCGAGCGCGTGTCGCCGGACGAGTCCGTCGTCTACCTGGGCGATACCGCGCGCTGCCCGTACGGACCGCGTCCTCTCTCGCAGGTGCGCGACTTCGTACTCGAACTCGGCGCCTGGATGCGACGGCGGCCGGTGAAGCTCATGGTCGTCGCGTGCAACACCGGGACGGCCGCGGGGCTCGCCGCCGCCCAGCGGGCGTTCGACGTCCCCGTCATCGGCGTCATCGAGCCCGGTGCCCGCGCCGCCGTGCGCGCGACGATCGACCGACGCGTGGGCGTGATCGGCACGCTCGGCACGATCGAGTCCGGGGCTTATAGCGACGCGGTGCGTGCTCTCGACGCCGGCGTGACGGTCTTCTCGGCGGCCACACCCAAGTTCGTGGACGTCGTCGAGGCCGGCCTGAGGATGGGGCCGGGCACGCTCGAGGAGTGGCTCGCCGAAGCGAGCGACGTCTTCATCCGGCCGAGCTTCCACCAGATAGCCCGCGACTACCTGGAACCGCTCAAGAGGTCGGGCATCGACACGCTCGTGCTGGGCTGCACGCACTTCCCGCTGCTCTCCTCGGCGATCGGGCAGGTGGTCGGCCGCGGGGTGCGTCTCATCTCGTCCGCGGAAGAGACCGCGCGCGAGGTGGCGGAGACTTTGAAGCGGCGCGAGCTGCTCGCCCCCGCGGGTGCGGTCCCGACGCGCGCGTACGTCACGACCGGCGACGGCGCGGAGTTCCGCGACCTGGGCGGGAGGGTCCTGCGCCACCCTGTCGAACGTGTCGAGACAGTCGGGCTATCCGAGTTGGAGGCCCTGCTCACTCCCGAGCTGCTGGCCGCCGCCGAGCCGGCGGGTGAGCTCCCGTGAGGCTGACCGTTCTAGGATCGTGCGCGTCGTATGCGGGAGCGGGGCGCGCATGCTCGGGTCACCTCGTCGAGAGCGGCGACACCAGGGTCCTGCTCGACTGCGGCAACGGCGTGCTCGCGAACCTCGCACGCGTGGTCGACCCCGCATCGCTCGACGCCGTCTTCGTGACGCATCCGCACCCCGACCACTTCGTCGATCTGTACGCGCTGCACGCCCTGCTGCGGTATGCGCCGGACGGACCTGTGGCGCAGTTGCGTCTGTACTTGCCGACCGATCTCTTCGAGCGGATGGGCTGCCTTCTCTCCGACAGGGGGAAGAGGGAGTTCGCGGAGGCGTTCGACACGGAGCCCCTCGTAGGAGGCTCGCCGGTCGTCGTGGGGGACCTCACCGTCACGCCGTATCCGGTCGATCACACCAGTGAGTCGTTCGCACTCGTGGTCGAAGACGGCCGCAGGCGGCTATGCTACACGGGCGACACGCGGCCCGGTCCGGCCGCCGTGAGCGCCGCACGGGGCGCTGGCCTGCTGCTCGCGGAAGCGACGCTCCCGGCCGAGTACTCCGGGCGTGCGCCGCACATGACGGGCCGGGACGCGGGGATGCTCGCGCGCGAGGCGGGGGCGGGGACGCTCGTGCTCACTCACATCTGGCCGACGGCTTCCCGCGAGGGTATCGCCGAAGAAGCGCGCTCGGTCTGGGACGGGGACGTCAAGCTCGCCGATGAGCTCGCGACCTTCGAGGTCGCCAGCGGACGGGAGACGACCGATGGGACGACGTGAAGGCCGGGCGCTCGACGAGCTGCGCCCCGTGCGCCTGACGCGCGGATACCTCAAGCACGCCGCCGGGTCGTGCCTCTTCGAGTTGGGAGATACCGTCGTGCTCTGCGCGGCGACCGTGAGCGACACGGTCGCCGGGTGGCGTCGCGGTTCGGGCCTCGGGTGGGTGACCGCCGAGTACGCGATGCTCCCGGCAGCGACGCACGACCGGAAGCGGCGCGAGGTGACGCAAGGCGCGCCGGGTGGCCGCACGCACGAGATACAGCGGCTCGTCGGACGGGCGCTGCGCTCCGTCGTCGACCTCGGCGGGCTCGGCGGGGAGGTCACCGTGACCCTCGACTGCGACGTCATCCAGGCGGACGGCGGCACGCGCACCGCCTCGATCACGGGCGCGTTCCTTGCGATGCACGACTCGCTTTCCGCTTGGCGCGACGCCGGACGCATCTCCGAGATGCCCATCCTCGAGCACGTCGCGGCGATATCCGCGGGCATGGTCGACGGGGAGTGCATGCTCGACCTCGCCTACGAGGAGGACAGCGTCGCGGAGATCGACATGAACGTCGTGATGGATGGCCGCGGGCGCCTCGTCGAGATACAGGGGACCGGCGAGCGCGCCCCGTTCGAGCGGGCGCGTCTCGACGAGCTCGTCGACCTGGCTGCCTCCGGGATCTCGCGCCTGGTCGACATCCAGCGCGAGGTGCTGCGCGAGGGGCTCATGACGTATGGGCGGTGACGCGGGCCCGCGCCGCGTCGTCGTAGCGACGGGCAACGCGGGCAAGCTCGTCGAGATCCGGCATGCGCTCGACGTCCCCGGCTGGTCGTTCCTCTCCCCGGGCGAACTCGGCGGGACCGTCCTCGACGTCGAGGAGACCGGCGCGACCTTCGAGGAGAACGCGCTGATCAAGGCGCGCGCGTACGCGGCGGCGTTCGGCGTCGCTGCGCTCGCGGACGACAGCGGTCTCGAGGTGGACGCGCTCGCCGGCGCGCCGGGCGTGCGCTCCGCGCGCTGGGCGGGCGAGCCGGCCGACGACGCGGCGAACAGCGCGCGCATCCTGGTCGACCTCGCCGGCGTCCCTCTGCCGCGCCGCGCCGCGCGGTTCCGCTGCGCCATCGCGCTCTTCGATCCCGAGGACGGCACGCTCGTCGCGCACGGGACGTGCGAAGGTTCGCTGGCCGAGACGCCGCGCGGCACGGGCGGGTTCGGCTACGACCCGCTCTTCCTGCCCGACGCCACGCCGGGCCGCACGATGGCCGAGCTGTCCCTCGCGGAGAAGGGCGAGATCAGCCATCGCGGCGCCGCTCTGCGCGCGTTGCGCGAGCTGCTAGTCGCGGGGGGCAGGGCATGATCGAGGAGCGGGTCGCCTATGGAGACCATCCTCTCCAGCAGGTGCTGCTCTGCCTTCCCGAGGACGGTGCCGAAGGCGCGAGGCTCGTCGTCATGTTCCCCGGTGGAGGGTGGCGCAGCGGCGATCCGGACCGCTTCCGTTTCTTCGCCGAGCCGCTCGTCGGGCACGGTCTTCCCGTGGCGCTCGTAGGCTACCGCGCGGTGCCGGAGCACGTCTTCCCCGCGCAGCGTGACGACGCGCTCGACGGCTTCGCCGCCGCTCTCGCCGCTGGCGCGGAGCGGGGCCTGCGCCCGGACGGGGCCGTGCTCGGCGGTCAGTCCGCCGGGGCGCACCTCGCCGCTCTCGTCGCCTACGATCGCGGGGCGCGCGAGGAGCGTGGCATCGGCGAGGAGGCGATCGGCGGGCTGCTCTCGATCAGCGGGCCCCTCGACCTTCGAGTACGTGGCGGTCGGGAGCTCGACAACCTCGTGAGCGACCTCGTCGGTCACGGTCCGCCCTGGGACGAGGCCGACCCGGCGCGTTTCGTTCGCGGAGACGAGCTCTGGCCGGTGCTGTGCCTGCACGGCGGGCGCGACCCGCTCGTTCCTCTCGGGTCCGCGGCGGCGTTCGTCGCGCGCTTCGAGGAGTCGAGCCCGGGGCTCGCGCGTCTGCTCGTCGAGCCCGAGGCCGAGCATTCGTCGCTGCTGACGATGTTGGCGCAGGGCACGACCCCGCTCGCGGGCACCATGCTCGAGTGGATCGAGGCGCTCTCCGACGTCTCCTGATGGCGTGCGCGCCGCCGCGCCGCCGTGATATGCTCGGACGGCTTCGGCGGGCCGTGGCGCAGTCCGGTAGCGCACCTGCTTTGGGAGCAGGGGGTCGCCGGTTCGAATCCGGCCGGCCCGACCAGAGTGCGGCCGTAGTTCAATTGGTAGAGCATCAGCCTTCCAAGCTGATTGTTGCGGGTTCGAGTCCCGTCGGCCGCTCCATTGACAATCCGACCGTCTCGACGGTACCGTGCAAGGTCGCGGCAGCCCACGGAGACGGCGAGCGCCCGTAGCTCAGGTGGATAGAGCGGCTGCCTTCTAAGCAGCGGGTCGGGGGTTCGAGTCCCTCCGGGCGTGCCAGCCACCCATGGTGGGTGTAGCTCAGTTGGTTAGAGCGTCGGACTGTGGCTCCGAAGGTCGCGGGTTCGAGCCCCGTCACCCACCCCAGGATATCGCGAGGGTCCGCGCGGCGAGCGCGGGCCCTCAGCATTCCTGGCGGGGCGCGGATTTGCATAGCCGGGCCGGTCGGGTAGAATACCTCGCGCGGGGCAACCCGTTCGGGCCGTTAGCTCAGCCGGTAGAGCAGGGGACTCTTAATCCCAAGGTCATAGGTTCGATCCCTATACGGCCCACCAGCGACTTAGAAGGCCCCGGAGGATCCCATCTCGAGGGATCCGAAGGGGCCTTTCCCGTGCCCGGGCACTCGGTCGGCACTCAAGGCACCGAGCTGCAAATGCCTACCAGCTGGAATCTCCGAGGCGTATCGTGCTATGCAGGAGGCGGGGGTTTCGTAGGCGACTACGCAGTCTACGTGAGCGCTGGTGGATCTACCGAGGGGGCACTCGTGGGGGAACGGCGTGACAGGAGACTCATCCTCCCGTACGCGATGTTCATCACGCCATGCGTCATCGTCCCGGTTGTGGCCTTCTTGACTCGCGATGAACCGGAGTTCGGCAGCATCGTTGCTCCCCTTGCGACTGCCGCGCTGGTCTTCCCGGTGTTCCTTGTGGGGTTCGTCTGGCTTCTCTCCGCGCTCTATCGGCGGCGGCCGCTCAGGAAGGACGTAGTGGGGTGGCTTTGCTGGGTGCCGCTGTTCGCGATCTCCCTCGCAATGGCTTGTTACGGTCTCGTCGTGTTCAAGGGCTTCATGAAGGACCTGCCTTACAGCTACGGCGAGACCGAACCATATCTTGTGGCGAGCTCGGTCATCGCTCATCTTGGTTTGGGAGGGCTCGTATTCACCGTCGCTTCTCTAGTCCCGAGACGCAGTAGCGACCGTACTTCGTCATCCGGTCAGGATGGAGCGGAAGCGCCTTGCGATACCCGAGAGTCATAGCGCTAGCTTGTGCAGTGCAGATGAAGCGCGCCGGACGCTAAGCGCCCCCAGGATGGCCCACCAATCGCGAATGCGGAGGCCGGTCCCCTCGGGGGCCGGCCTCTTCGTCTTCCCGCTCGGCGCTGCACGGCAGTATCATCGTCGTGGACAACCACACCCTTGGAGGAACCATGACGCGCCGCCGTCTCGCCCTCACGCTCGTCGTCACCGTCGCGCTGCTGGCCGCGCTCGCCGCGCCTGCCGGCGCGGCGCAGGTCGCGCCGAAGACGGTCTCGTTCTCGGTGGTGCGCTCCATCGCCATCCCGGGCGCCAACTCGATGTTCACGCGCGCCCGGCCCGACGACGTCGCTGTGGGGCCCGACGGCAACATCTACGTGGTGTGCGAGAACGACCAGTACGTGCGGGTCTTCTCTCCCAGTGGTGCCAGCGTCCGCTCGTGGCGCTTCACCACCACGGCGAACATCACACTGGGGGACGTAGGGATCGACGTCGGACCCGACGGCAACGTCTATGTCGCGGACTCGTGGGAGTACATGATCAAGGTCTTCACCAGAACCGGGACGTTCATCCGCCAGTTCGGCTCGCAAGGCTACGGCAACGGCCAGTTCGACAGGCCGCTCGACGTCAAGGTGACCCCTGACCGCTCCATCGTCGTGGCGGACACCTGGGGCGGCCGCATCCAGATCTTCAACAGCGACGGGACGTTCTCCAGCGTGCTGCCCGTCGCCGGGCAGATGTCGCACCCTACCGGTATCGACGTCGACGCGCGTGGGCACATCTACGTCGCTGACGAGTCGTGGCTCAACCGCATCGAGGAGTTCAGAGACGACGGCTCGCTCGTCGCGACGTACGGTCCGCAGGTCGACTCGTTCCGGTTCCCGCAAGGCGTCACCGTCGACGCGAACGGCAACGTCTTCGTCGCCGACCCCGGCAACCATCGCGTGTGGGCCTTCGACTCGTCCGGCGCCCAGCAGGCCGTCTACACCGTGCCGACCCCGACCGGCACCGGCGCCAGCGCCAGCTCGCCGTCGAAGCTCGATGTGGATCCGAGCACGGGTCTGCTCTACGTGATCGACCACGACAATCCTCGCGTAGTGGTGCTGGCGACCGGCACGGGCACGTCTCTGTCGATGAGCGCGAGCACCGTCTCGCTCCCTTACGCGGGCGGCACGGCCACGTTGTCGGGCAGGCTGCGGACGACCTCCGGCACCGCGATCGCGGGCCGCAGCGTGGCGGTGCAGACCTCGACCGACCGCTCCGACTGGGGGCTGCTCGGTGTCTACACCACCGACGCGAGCGGCGCGTTCAGGGCCTCTCTCCAGGTGACCTCCGGCTCCTACGTGCGCGCGTTCTTCGCCGGAGAGGGACTCGCCCTACGAGCCTCCGCCAGCACACCGCTGCTCGTGCGTCCGCGGGCGGCGCTGGGAGCGCCTGTCGTGCCTTCCTCCACGGGTGTGAGGCGCGCGTTCACAGCGTACGGCACGATCCGGCCGCACCAGACGGCGGGGTCGAGGAACGTGACGCTCCGGCTGCAGAGGCTGGTGTCCGGGCGCTGGGTCGCGGCCGGCACGGCGACGGCTGTGAACTCCGACTCCGGTGGCGCGACGCGCTACACCGGGCGGTTCACGCCCGCGTATAGGGGCACGCATCGGGTGGTCGCGTCGTATGCGGGCTCCGTGGCATACGGTCCCGCGAGCGCGACCTCGCGCACGTTCCTCGTCCGCTAGCGCCGGTCGCCTCCGGGCCGATCGTGGGCATGCTTCCTGCTATACTGGTCCATCGTCTCGACGATGCGGGCGTGGCGGAACGGCAGACGCGCCGGGTTTAGGTCCCGGTGAGGCGACTCGTGGAGGTTCGACTCCTCTCGCCCGCACCATCGTCATCCGAACAGGGCGGCGGTCATCCGCGCCCGTGACGACCCAGCGGTCGCACGTCATCAGGAGGTCAGTTGAACAGCGTCACCACCACCATCGAGCGGCTCGAGGGCGATGCGGTCGCGGTGGACATCACCGTCTCCGCCGTCGACGTGGACGCGGCGATCACGGCCGCATACTCCGAGGCCGCTTCGAAGTACCGCTTCCAGGGATTCCGCCCGGGCAAGGCGCCGCGTCCGGTGATCGACGCGCAGTTCGGCCGCGACCGTCTGCTCGCCGACGCGCTCGAGACCCTCGTCTCGGATGCGTATCCGCTCGCGCTCGACGCGAACGATCTGCGTCCCATCGACCGTCCCGACTTCGGTGACCTCGAGGGTATGGAGGCGGGGAAGGATTACTCCTTCCGCATGACCGTGCACCTCAAGCCCGAGCACGCACTCTCAGGCCTCGACGACATGACCGTGACCGTCCCGCCGTCGAAGGCGTCCGATCGCGAGGTGGAGGCGCAGATCGCGTACAACCGCGAGCGGTACGCCACCCTCGCGCCCGTCAGCGGTCGTGGCGTAGCCGCGGGCGACTTCGCGCTCATCTCGTTCGTCGGCACCGTCGACGGGGAGCCCTACGAGGGCAACACCCTCGACAAGTACCTCTACGAGCTCGGGCGCGGCATCATGCCCAAGGAGTTCGACGACGGCCTGATCGGCGTCGAGGCGGGCGCCGAAGCGCACATCGAGTTCCCCATCCCCGACAGCTCGGCCATAGCCGAGTTCGTCGGACGCACGGCCGTCTTCGACGTGACGGTCCACGAGGTCAAGGAGAAGGTGCTTCCGCCGCTCGACGACGAGTACGCCGGCAACGTCGGCGGGTTCGAGACCATCGACGAGTACCGCGCCGACGTGCGCACGAAGCTCGACGAATCGAAGTCCGCCGGCTACCTCCAGATGGTCGAGCGCGAGGCGCGGGCGCTCCTGGCGCAGCGTCTCCAGGGCGATGCGCCCGACGCGATGGTCACGTCGAGGACCGACCGTCTCTTCCAGGACTTCTTCGAGAACCTGAAGGAACGCGGCATGTCGATCGAGGAGTACGTGCGCGCGACAGGTGTCCCGGCCGAACAGGTGAAGGCGGACGTAGAGCGGGAAGCGCGCATGCAGATTCGCGAGGAACTCGCGCTCGAGGCTCTCTTCCGCGCCCAGGGGATGACGATCACCGATGAGGAACTCGACGCCGAGATCGAGCAGATCGCGGCGTCCAGCAAGGGCGCTCCCGAGCGCCTCAAGGAGCGTCTGCGCGAGTCCGGCACCCTGCCGCTCGTGCGCGAGGAGATCATGCACCGCATGGCCGTGCGCTGGCTGATGGAGCACATCACGATCGTCGAGCAGGAGCCGAGCACCGGCGCCGAAGAAGCGCCTGCGGCGAAGACGAAGAAGAAGGCCCCGGCGAAGAAGAAGTCCGCCGGCGCGAAGGAGGAGTGAACGATGGTCCATGACGCAAAGGGTCTCGTACCCATCGTCGTCGAGCAGACCAGCCGCGGGGAGCGCAGCTTCGATATCTACTCGCGCCTGCTCAACGAGCGGATCGTCTTCCTCGGTCATGAGATCGACGACGTCATCGCGAACCTGGTGATCGCCCAGCTCCTCCATCTGGAGAGCGAGGACCCGGAGAAGGACATCAGCCTCTACGTCAACTCGCCCGGCGGTCTCGTCAGCGCCGGTCTCGCCGTCTACGACACCATGCAGTACATCCGCTGCGACGTGTCCACGATCTGCATCGGCCAGTGCGCGTCGATGGCGGCCATCCTGCTCGCCGCGGGCGCGCCGGGCAAGAGGTTCGCCCTGCCGAACAGCCGTGTCCTCATCCACCAGCCCCTCGGCGGCGTGCAGGGCCAGGTAGCGGACATCGAGATCGGCGCCAGGGAGATGCTGCGCACTCGCGCGCAGCTCGACATCATCCTCGCGAGGCACACGGGGCAGCCCGTGGAGAAGATCCATGCCGACACCGATCGCGACAACATCATGACGGCCGAGGAGGCCGCCTCATACGGGCTAGTCGACCACGTCGTGACTGAGCGCGTCGCGGCGGACGACAAGAAGAAGTAGAGGCGGCGCATCGTGGCGCGCGACGAGACACCGGAGCAGGTCACCTGCTCGTTCTGTGGGAAGACGCAGCGTCAGGTCCGGAAGCTCGTCGCCGGGCCGGGCGTGTACATCTGTGACGAGTGCGTGACGCTGTGCGAGGACATCGTCGCGGAGGATCTCGACGACTCCAGGCCCGTGTCGGCTCCGCTCGAGGTACTGCCCACCCCGCACGACATCTATGCGAAACTCGACGACTATGTCGTCGGTCAGGACCTCGCGAAGAAGGTCCTCTCCGTCGCCGTCTACAACCACTACAAGCGCATCCGCACGGTCTCCGGAGACGGCGCGGACGAGGTGGAGATATCGAAGAGCAACATCCTCCTGCTCGGTCCGACCGGCTGCGGCAAGACGCTGCTCGCGCAGACGCTCGCCAGGATCCTGAAGGTCCCCTTCGCCATCGCCGACGCGACGACGCTGACCGAGGCCGGATACGTCGGCGAGGACGTCGAGAACATCCTGCTCAAGCTCATCACCGCCGCCGACTTCGACGTGAAGCGGGCGCAGGTGGGCATCGTCTACATCGACGAGATCGACAAGGTCGCGCGCAAGGCCGAGAACCTCTCGATCACGCGCGATGTCTCCGGCGAGGGCGTGCAGCAGGCGCTGCTCAAGATCATCGAGGGCACCGAGGCTGCCGTGCCGCCGCAGGGCGGGCGGAAGCACCCGCAGCAGGAACTGATCCGCATCGACACCACGAACGTGCTCTTCATCCTCGGCGGAGCGTTCGTCGGGCTCGAGAAGATCGTGGCGGCCCGCATCGGGAAGAAGGGCGTCGGTTTCGGCGCCGACCTCACCGACGCGGCGAAGCACGATCAGGGCGTCCTGCTCGCGCAGGTCCTTCCGGAGGACCTGCACAAGTACGGGCTCATCCCCGAGTTCATCGGGCGCATCCCGGTGGTCGCGCACGTCGAGGAACTCGGGGAGGAGGAGCTGGTGCGCATCCTCACCGAGCCCAAGAACGCTCTCGTGCGCCAGTACGAGCGGCTCTTCTCGCTGGAGGGCGTGGAGCTCGAGTTCACCGCCGACGCTCTGTCCACCGCCGCCAGGCAGGCGATGAAGCGGGGCACGGGCGCGCGAGGTCTGCGCTCGATCCTCGAAGGGCTGCTCCTCGACACGATGTACGACCTGCCGAGCCGCGACGACGTCGAGCGCGTCATCGTGACGGAGGAGACCGTCGAGTCGGGCCTCCCGCCGACGGTGGTCGCGCGCGGCGAGGGAGTCGCTGAGAGCGCGTAGGACGTCGCGACGTCTTGACGTCATGACGTTTCGCGGATAGCCTCCGAGGTGGAGGTGGTCCGCATGCCGGCGATGCGTCGTTCGACCGTGTACCTGGACCCTGATCTGCACCAGGCCCTGCGCCTCAAGGCCGCGGCGACCGATCGCAGCCTGTCGGACCTCGTCAACGAGGCGTTGCGTGCGGCTCTCGCGGAGGACGAGGAGGACCTGCGCGCCATCGAGGAGCGTGTTCGCGAGCCGCTCATGGCATACGAGGAGTTCCTCGGGTACCTGCGGGCCGATGGCAAGCTATGAGGTCTTCATCACGGCGTCCGCACGCCGCGAGATAGAGGACCTCGAGAAGGCGTATCGGATCCGTGTGATGCGCGTCGTCGGGGATCTGCGCTTCGATCCGCGCCCTGCTGGCTGCGAGAAGCTCTCCTCGCTGGATCGGTACCGCGTGCGCGTGGGGCCATATCGGATCGTCTACACGATCGACGACGCGGTCGTGACGGTCGTCGTCGTGAAGGTCGGTCACCGTCGTGACGTGTACCGGCGCGGGAGATGAGCGAGTCGCCCGTGACCGCGCCGGCTCCTTCCCCTAGAATCGGGGGACCCCAGTCGTGCATCGGCGAGCAGGAGCCAGCGTGACCTCGAAGGAACTGCCAAGCGCGTACGACCCGAATGCCGTCGAAGGACGCATCTTCGCCTCGTGGATCGAGAGCGGCCGCTTCCGTCAGCCTGTGGTCGAGGACGGACAGCCGCCGTTCACGGTGGTCATCCCGCCACCGAACGTGACCGGTTCGCTCCATATGGGCCACGCGCTCAACAACACCATCCAAGACGTCGTCGTGCGCCGCAACCGCATGGCCGGACGTCCCTCACGGTGGGTGCTAGGCACCGACCACGCTGGCATCGCGACGCAGAACAAGGTCGAGCAGATGATCGCGAAGCAGGGGATGTCGCGTCACGACGTCGGCCGGGAGAAGTTCATCGAGCTGTGTTGGGCCTGGCGCGCCGAGTACGGCTCCACGATCATCACCCAGCTCAAGCGGATGGGCTGCTCGTGTGACTACGACGACGAGCGCTTCACGATGGACACCGGATACCAGCGCGCGGTGCGCCGGGTCTTCGTCGACTGGTTCGAGCGCGGGCTGATCTACCGCGGCGAGCGCATCATCAACTGGTGCCCCCGTTGCTCGACGGCGCTCTCCGACATAGAGGTCGAGCACGAGGAGGTCGGCGGCCACCTGTGGCACGTCCGCTATCCTCTCAAGGAGCCGGTCGCCGGTCACGACCACGTCATCGTCGCGACGACGCGTCCCGAGACGATGCTCGGCGACACCTGCGTCGCGGTCCACCCCGACGACGAGCGGTACTCCGCGATAGTCGGCTCGACCGTGGTGCTCCCGCTGATGGGCCGCGAGATACCCGTCGTGGAGGACTCCTTCGTGGACCCCGCTTTCGGCACGGGCGCGGTCAAGGTCACGCCGGCCCACGACCCGAACGATTTCGACATCTCGGAGCGCCACGGCTGCGAGAGGATCAACATCCTGAACGCCGACGCGACCGTCAGCGAGGCGGGTGGCGCGTACGCGGGCCTCGACCGGTACGCGGCTCGCGAGCGCGTGATCGCGGATCTCGAGACCGCCGGACTGCTGGTGAAGGTGGACGAGCATGTCCACTCCGTAGGGCACTGCTACCGCTGCCACACCGTCGTCGAGCCATGGCTGAGCGACCAGTGGTTCGTCGACATGAAGCCGCTCGCCGCGCCGGCCATCGCCGCCGTCCGCGACGGCCGCGTCGTCTTCCATCCGCGTCGCTGGGAGAACGTCTACTTCCACTGGATGGAGAACATCCGCGACTGGTGCGTCTCGCGCCAGCTGTGGTGGGGCCACCAGATACCTGTCTTCTACTGCGACGCGTGCGGGAAGATGACGGCGAGCGAGACCGACCTCGACGTATGTCCCGCGTGCGGCGGTCCCGTGCGCCAGGACGAGGACGTCCTCGACACGTGGTTCTCCTCGGCGCTGTGGCCGTTCGCGACGCTGGGCTGGCCGGACGCCACGCCCGAGCTCGGCTTCTTCTATCCGACGAGCGTGCTCTCGACCGCGCGCGACATCCTGTTCCTGTGGGTCGCGCGGATGATCATGGACGGCCTCGACTTCATGGGAGACGTCCCGTTCCGCGACGTCATCATCCATCCCACCGTCTTCAACGCCGAAGGCAAGCGCATGAGCAAGTCGCTCGGCACCGGCGTCGACCCTCTCGACCTGATGGAGCACTACGGCGCCGACGGGATGCGCTTCGGTCTGATGCTGCAGGTCACCGGGGCGCAGGACATCCGCTTCTCCGAGGACAAGCTGCTATCGAGCCGCAACTTCGCGAACAAGATCTGGAACGCGAGCCGCTTCGTCCTCATGAACCTCGACGGCTACGAGCCTGGCGGGATCTCCGGCGACGCCGAGTCGCTGCCGGACCGCTGGATACTCTCGCGGCTCTCGCGGCTCGTGGGCGACGTGACGACCTCGCTCGACTCCTTCGAGTTCGGCGAGGCGGCGATCTCGCTCTACGAGTTCTTCTGGAACGACTACTGCGACTGGTACATCGAGCTCGCGAAGCCGCGCCTCGCCGACCCGGCGACGCGCGCGGACGCGCAGCGGGTGCTCGTCTTCGTCCTCGACCGGGCGCTGCGGCTGCTCCATCCGATGATGCCGTTCGTCACGGAGGAGATCTGGCGCATCCTGCCTCTTCCGGAGGAAGAGCGCGCCGAGTCGCTGATGGTCGCGGCGTGGCCTTCGGCCGAGGAGATGGCGTCGGCTCTCGACGACGAGGCCGAGGCGACGATGGCGCGGCTGCAGGAGATAGTCACCGAGGTGCGCGCGGTGCGCGCGCGATACGCGGTCCCGCCCAAGACGCGCGTGCGGGTGCTGTTCCGGGCGTCCGCCCAAGACGCGGAGACGCTGCTCTCCGAGCTGGGCTACCTCGAGCTGCTCGCCGGCATCGACGGCTTCGAGGCCGGGCCCGACGTCACGCGCCCACCGCACGCCGCGGCCGCGGTAGCCAGCGGCATGGAGCTCTACGTGCCGCTCGAGGGGCTCGTCGACTTCGAGGCGGAGCGGCAGCGGTCCGCTCGCGAACTCGAGAAGGCCGAGGTCGAACTCGAGCGCCTCACGCGCAAGCTCGGCAACGAAGGCTTCCTCGCGAAGGCCTCCGCCGAGGTGATCGCGAAGGACCGCGCGAAGGCCGCCGAACTCGCCGAGACGGCCGGCAAGCTCGCCGCGCACATCGCCGAACTCGCCGAGTAGTCCGGATGGGCGCCGCCGGCTGGACGGAGGCCGACGCGCTCGCCGCGCTGGGCGAGGCGCTGCAGTTCGGCATCCACCCGTCGCTGCACGGCATCCGTGCGCTCACGGGGGCGCTAGGTCGCCCGCAGGACGCGCTGCGCTGCGTCCAGGTCACCGGGACGAACGGCAAGACGTCGGTCGCGCGTCTCGCGGGCGCGCTGCTCGCGGCCGAGGGCGAGCGCGTCGGCGTCTACACGAGCCCGCACCTCGAGTCGTACTCCGAGCGCATCGCCATAGACGGCGAGCCGGCCGCCGACGCCTTCCCGGGCGCTATCGGCGCGGCGGTCGAGGCGGCGCGGAGTCTCGGCCTGACATGTACCGAGTTCGAGCTGCTCACGGCGGCGACCCTGCTCGTCTTCGCGCAGGCGGGCGTCAGGTGGGCTGTCCTGGAGGTCGGGATGGGCGGGCGCTGGGACGCCACGAGCGTCGTCTCTCCTGAGGTCGCCGTGGTCACGGGCGTAGCACTCGACCACACCGAGCGGCTCGGCGCCACGGTCGAGGCGATCGCGGCCGACAAGGCGCACGTAATCAAGGCCGGCTCGACCGCGGTCCTCGGCCCGGATTGCGGCCCGGATGCACTTCCAGCGCTGCTCGAGCGCGCCGAAGAGGTGGGCGCGCCGGTCGTGCGTGTGCCGACGCCCGCCGTCACCACGAGCCCCGACCGTCCGGGCGGGGAGACGACGCTCGACGTGGCGGGTGCGCGAGGGACGTACGCCGGCCTCGCCGTGCGCGCCCCCGCCTACCAGGCGCGCAACGTCGCGGTGGCTGTCGCCGCCGCGGAGGCCGCGCTCGGACGCGCGCTGGACGCCACCGCCGTTCGTGGCGCGCTCGCCGCCGCGACCTTTCCCGGCCGCTTCGAGCTCGCCGCCGCCGCGCCGGCGCTCGTGCTCGACGGCGCGCACAATCCCCAGGCCGCGGCGGTGCTCGCCGAAGCGATCGGCGAGGCGTTCCGCGGCGCGCCGCCGCACCTGCTGCTGGCGGTGCTCGCGGACAAGGACGCGGCGGGCATCGTCGGATCTCTCGCGCCGATGGTGTCGGGCTTCACGTGCACGCGCAACGCTTCCTCGCGCTGCCTGCCGGCCGCGGTCCTCGCCGGTGTCGTGGAGGGCGTGACGGGCGTGCAAGCGGACGCGGTGGACGACCTGCCCGCGGCGCTCGAGCGGGCGCGCGAAGCGGGCGGCGAGGCGGGATGCGTCGTGACCGGCAGCCTCTACACCGTCGGCGAGGTGCGGGCCCTACTGCGCGGGGGCGACCGGAGCCGCTGAGACGCCCGTCATCTGCTATCATCGCTCTCGTCCGCGCCGCGCTGATGCGCCGTCCCGGGAGGGAGCGGTATGGCCGAGCTCTTCAAGCCGATCCTGCAGAGCCCCGTCTTTCTGTTGACGCGGCAGCTGTGCACGCTCTTCTACGTCGTCTTCTCCGTGGCGCTGGTCTTCTGGACGTGGCGCGACGCCCGGCGCCGTGGCGCGATGGGCTGGTTCTGGGGCCTCACCGTGCTCATGTTCAACCTGCCCGGATGGGCCATCTACCTCATGGTCCGTCCGCCGGAGTACCTCGAGGACGCCCAAGAACGCGACCTCGAGATCCGCACGAAGGAGTTCTCGCTCCAGCGCGACATGGAGACGTGCCCGGCGTGCCTCAAGCCGGTGGAGAAGGACTTCCTCATCTGCCCCTACTGCATGAAGAAGCTGCGCAAGCCGTGCGTCGAGTGCGGGCATGCGCTGAAGCTGACCTGGGGTGTCTGTCCGTACTGCAAGACGAAGCAGTGAGCGGCGTGGTCCAGATCCGCGTGAAGCTGCCCGACGGCAGCGAGAAGTCGGTCCCCGAGGGCTCCACGCTGCTCGACGTCGCGGCTGCGATCGGCCCGCGGCTGGCGGAGGCCGCCGTCGCGGGAGCCGTCGACGGGATCCTCGCCGACCTCTCCACGGTCGTGAGCGATGGCCAGACCGTGGAGCTTCTGACCGATCGGAGCCCCGCCGCCCTCGGCGTGTTGCGCCATTCCGCGGCGCACGTGATGGCCGAGGCCGTGAAGGACCTCTTCCCGACGGCCGGGTTCGGCATCGGCCCCTCGATCGAGGACGGCTTCTACTACGACTTCGCGGTCGAGAAGCCGTTCACGCCCGACGACGTCGCGGCGATCGAGGCGCGCATGCGCGACATCGTCGCGCAGGCGAAGCCGTTCGTGCGCGGCGAACTCGACAGGCTCTCGGCGCACGACGCGTTCGAGGGCCAGCCGCTGAAGCAGGAGCTCATCGACGAGCTGCCCGAGGGCGAGATCATCTCCATCTACGAGCAGGGGAACTTCACCGACCTCTGCCGCGGCCCCCACGTGCCTGACACCAGCCGCATCGCGGCGTTCAAGCTCACCAAGATCGCCGGCGCGTACTGGCGCGGGGACTCCACGCGACCGATGCTGCAGCGCATCTACGGCACCGCGTGGTTCTCGCAGAAGGACCTCGACGCGTACGTCACGCGTCTCGAGGAGGCCGATCGGCGCGACCACCGCAAGCTCGGCAAGGAGCTCGACCTCTTCAGCTTCCACGAGATCGCCGGCGCCGGCCTGCCGATCTACCACCCCAAGGGCGCGCGCGTGCTGCGGCTCATGCAGGACTGGCTGCGCGGCGTGCTCTACGAGCGCGGCTACGTCGAGGCGATCACGCCGCACATCTACAAGACGGACGTGTGGAAGATCTCGGGGCACTACGACTTCTACCGCGAGAACATGTACTTCTTCGAGATCGACGAGGGCGACGGCAAGGTCAACGAGTACGCCGTCAAGCCGATGAACTGCCCGGGCCACGTCATGATCTTCGGCAACGACGTGCGCTCCTACCGCGATCTGCCCATGCGCATCTTCGAGTTCGGCACGGTCTACCGGCACGAGATGTCGGGTGTCGTCCACGGCCTCATGCGCGCCCGCGGCTTCACCCAGGACGACGCGCACATCTTCTGCGCGCCCGAGCAGGTGCACGACGAGGTCATGGCGATGCTCGACCTCGTGGACTACGTGATGCACGACGTGTTCGGCTTCGAGTACTCGGCCGAGGTGTCCACTCGCCCCGTCGGGCACTCCATCGGCGCCGACGACATGTGGGAGCTCGCCACGAAGTCGCTCATGGACGCGTGCGAGGCGCGCGGCCTGGCATACGAGGTCAACGAGGGCGACGGCGCGTTCTACGGGCCGAAGATCGACATCAAGCTCCGCGACGCCATCGGCCGCACCTGGCAGTGCTCGACGATCCAGGTCGACTTCAACTTCCCGCAGCGCTTCGGCCTGGCATACCGCACCGCCGACAACACCGAAGCTGTGCCCTTCATGCTCCACCGCACCATCCTCGGGAGTATGGAGCGCTTCTTCGGCATCCTCATCGAGCACTACGCGGGGGCGTTCCCCGCGTGGCTCGCCCCCGTTCAGGCGGTCGTCGTGCCGATCGCCGACCGGCATCTCGACCATGCCCGGCACGTCCGCAAATCTCTTGAGGCGAAAGGCCTTCGCGTCGAGGTCTACGAGGACCAGGAGCCCATGCGCGTGAAGATCGCCAAGGCGCAGCAACAGAAGGTGCCCTACATGCTCGTCATCGGCGACAAAGAGGTCGAGGCTGGAACGGTCTCCGTCCGCGATCGCACCGAGGGCGACATCGGTCCGATGGACCTCGACGCGTTCGCCGAGAAGGTTCTCGCGGTCACACCCGGGTAGGCGGTCGTGGGCCAGGGGTGCACGACTTACGCTGGGGGATCTCGATGGTCAGGACGTCGCGGAGCGCGATACAATCATCCGTGCCGCGGGTTCAGCACTGTGAACGCAGCGGCTTTCGTACCCTAGACCGCGGAGCGCTTCTCTTGTGACTGTCACTCCCGAACGAGTGGACGACGTGTCGGCTTCCCCGCGCGGTGGGGTGTCCGTCCGGTTCCCCGTAGCCTTCTCGGCCGGAGTCGTGTTGGCGCTGATCCTCTCCTCGGCGGGACTAGCCCGTTTCGGCGCGATGTCGAGTGTCGCACCCGCGTCGCCGTCCATCGTGATCGTGGACGATTCGAAGAGCCTGCTCGCTGCGTGGCGGAATGCACGGCTCCATGGGGTGGTCCTGGTCGACGCGACCCGAGACCTGCAGTACTACGGAGTATCGGTGAACGTGGTGCCGTTGCAGATCGGGTGGCCGGTCACCGGTCGTGACATCCCCGCGGTCTATGAGGGTGTCGTGGATCGCCGCAACGTCGTGTGGGTGGCGGCGAAGACCGGCATAGCACGTACCGTAGCGCATCTGCTCGTGCCAGCCGACCTCGACGCCAAGATACGTGACGGACGGAAGCTCGGGTACACGGGCATCGCGGCGGGCGGTCGCTCGATAACGGCGAATGACGAGGGCTACCTTCGGTCGATCGCGGACGTGGTCCCGGTCCATGTCGGGTCCCCCGCGGTCCTCAACATCGACGCCTCGTACTTCATAAACGGCGACCCCGAGCAGTTGTTGGCCCAGCTCGGCGATTCGCTGAGCACGTATCGCATGGTGACATTGGACCGTGCGCTGGACGCCACGAACGTCCCTCAAGCCGCGCGTATGCAGGTCGACACGATGGCCGGACTCCTGCGGCAACGGGGGATCGAGTGAGGTCCGTGCCCGGACGCCGCTTCACGGTCATCCTAGCGGTGACCGTCCTTGCGGCGGCCGTCCTGCGGCTCGCCTGGATCGGAGGACAAGCACCCACTCCGGACGACACCTTCGTCGCATGGACGGCCCATAATTACGTCGCGCACGGTCAGCCGAACCCGACGATGCCTTTCCATCCGGTCCTGCGGAACCTCCTGGTCGACGCCTCGATGCGCGTGTTCGGCGGATCGGCGCTCGGGGTGAAGGGCTTCAGTCTGCTGTTCGGAATCCTCCTCGTGGCGGTCACGGGCTTGTTCGTGCGACGGGCGGCACGCGACGACCGGGCTGGGCTCATCGCCGCCGCGCTGGTAGCGGTGGACATAGTGCAGATCGATTTCTCGCGCCAGGCGATCCAAGAGGTGCACGCCGCCTTCTTCGCCATGCTCGGTGCATGGCTCGCCGTGGAAGCCCTTCGCGGCGAGGACACTCATCGCTGGCGATGGCTCCTCCCCTTCGCGGGCGTGTCCTTCGGGCTTGGCGTGGCGTCGAAGTTCTACGTCATCCCCGCGCTGTTGCTTTCGATGGTCCTGCTGATCTGGTCGGCCTGGAAGCGCCGCGAGCCCGAGAACGTCCTCCTCACGGTCAGCTCGCTCGGTCTGCTGTCGTTCCTCGTCTACCTACTGACGTACATCCCATGGTTCGGGCGCGGCTATGGGCTTGGAGAGTGGGTGAGATTCCAGGCGGCGGTCATAGTGACGATGGTCAAGCACACGCGCCCCGCCTACGCATACCTCGCTTACAACAAGCCCTCACTATGGTTCATTCGTCCGTTCTACGGTTATGCCGACCCCGCGATAACGACGGCCGGTCGGGTGCAGCTGACCATCGCGGTGGGCAACCCGTTCGTCTGGCTGGCCGTCCTGCCCGCGACGGTGTATTCGCTCATCAAGCGTCCCCAGCTCCGCCGTGGCGCGCTCCTGCTGGCGTTCTTCCTCGCCGCCTACGCGCCGCTCGCGTTGTCCAAGCGGCCGATCTGGCTACTCTCCTCGGTCGCGGTCTTCCCGTTCGCGGCGGGCGTCCTGGGTTCGGTGGTGTCAGCGCTGTCGCGCCGGTATGGGATGCGCGTCATCCGCGTCTACGGCTCGGCCGTGCTCGTGACGTCGCTGCTCCTGTATCCGCTCGCGATCGGTCGATCACTCGAGTTCTCGTACCTCAGGCCGGTCGTGGCCGAGATGGGGGACTACCAGCATCCTTTTGGGCCACCAGGCCAGGAATGAGCGGAGCGACCGTGCCGAAGCCCTCGAACACCATAGCCGCACTGTTCCTCTCGACGCGACCACGGCAATGGACGAAGAACCTGGTCGTGTTCTCCGCGCTCATCTTCGCGGGCCGGTTCACCCGTCCGGATTCCATCGCCCGCTCCGTCCTGGCGTTCGCGGTGTTCTGCCTTCTGTCGGGCGCCATCTACCTGATCAACGACGTGCATGACAGGGAGCAGGATCGGGAACACGCCTCGAAGCGGTCGCGGCCGATCGCTTCGGGAGCACTGTCCGCGCGCATCGCGCTCGGCGCGGCCGCGGGTCTCGTCCTCGTCGCCGCGGCCGGATCCTTCGTCCTCGGATCGAGTTTCGCGACTGTCGCCGCGGGGTTCCTTCTCCTGCACCTCGCCTACACGTTCTTCCTTAAGAGCCAGGTCATCCTGGATGTCATGGCTATCGCCGCGGGCTTCGTCCTGCGGGCGCAGGCGGGCATCGTCGCCATCTCGGCGAGTTTCTCGCTGTGGCTGCTCGTGTGCGCGGCACTGCTCGCCCTGGTCCTGAGCCTGGGCAAACGGAGGCACGAGCTCCTTCTCCTGGAGGAACGCGCCGGCGACCATCGCGTGACCCTCCAGCATTACACGACCGAGTTCATCGACCAGATGTTGTCGGCGGTCACGGCCGCGACCATCGTCAGCTACACCATGTACACGTTCTTCTCGCCGACGTTTCAGAGGCACGATTACCTGATGTTGACCGTCCCCTTCGTCGTCTACGGTCTGTTCAGGTACATGTACCTGGTCTACGAGCGGGACCTTGGCGGCAGCCCCGAGGAGATCCTACTCACCGATGTGCCACTGATGCTGGACATAGCGCTGTGGCTTGTCGCCTCGATCGTGGCGATGTCGCTCTGACAGAGTGGAGGATAGCGCATGGCTCTTGGCAAGGTGCTCGTCACCGGCGCACCTGGTTGGCTCGGGATCCGGCTCGTCCAAACCCTGGCCCGGGAGGGTATCGAGACGCGATGTCTCGTGCTCGCGGGTTCGGACACGTCCGTGCTCACCGACGCGGGTGCGGAGGTCGTCGAGGGCGACGTGCTACTGCCCGGCACGCTCGCCGGGGCGGTCGACGGCGTGGACACGGTGTTCCACGCTGCGGGGATCATCCACACGGGTATGTTCAGCCTGGGGAATCTCGACCGCGTCAACGCGGGAGGCACACAGAACCTGCTCGAGGCGGCCGTCCGGGCTGGCGTGAGGCGCTTCGTCTACGTCAGCAGCAATTCGGCGGCGGGGTGCAACCGCCGTCGCGACGTGCTCATGAACGAGTACACGCCTCCGAGGCCCTACATGCGCTACGGGTGGAGCAAGTCGCTCGCCGAGCGCGCCGTGAACGAAGCGTGGGTGCGGGAAGCGATAGAGACGACCATCCTGCGTCCGTGCTGGTACTACGGGCCCGGCCAGCCGGAGCGCCAGACCCGTCTCATGAAGATGATCACCCTGGGGAAGGCACCGTTGTTCGGAGACGGCGCCAACCTCCGCAGCATGACCTTCGTGGACAGCCTGTGCGACGCCCTGGTGCTCGCGGCCGAGACGGACGTCGCCCGCGGCGAGACCTACTGGATCGCCGACGAGAGGCCATATTCGACGCTGGAGATCTACCGCACACTCGCGGACATCCTGGGCGTCGAGCTCCGCACGAGCACCTATCCTGCGTTCGCCTCCGCGGGTGCCGCGCTGGTGGACGGGGTCCTGCAGCGGGTCGGTCTCTACCAGATGGAGATCCACGTCGCCGGTGAGATGTACAAGGACATCGCCTGCAGCGTGGCGAAGGCGAAGAAGGACCTCGGCTGGCGGTCACCGACCGACCTGCGCGACGGCATGGCCGAGTCCGTGGAGTGGGCGCGCGATGCGGGCCTTCTTTAGATGGCGCCCGGAGACACCGACGTGGACCTGATCACAGGCGGCTCGGGCTTCATGGGCACCCACCTGGCCAGGCGACTCCTGGCGGATGGGAAGCGCGTGCGCCTGTTCGATCCCGCGGAGCCCGCACCGGACCTCCGCGACCGGGTCGAGTGGGTCGCTGGCAGCGTGCTCGATACGGAGGCGGTCTTCCAGGCGTGTCGCGGCGTCGATGTCGTCTACCATACGGCCGCGCTCGTCCCTCTCTCGAAAGCCGGACGCGGCTTCGAAGACGTCAACGCACGCGGGACCGGAAACGTGGCTGAGGCGTGCGTGGCCCTCGGTGTGCGCAGACTGGTGCACGTGTCGTCGAGCGCCGTCTACGACCCGGCCGTGACGGCGATGCCGGTGACCGAGGAGACCCGGTTGTCCCCGGTCGGCGCGTACGGGCGGTCCAAGCGGACGGCGGAACTCGAGGTCGAGGCGGCGGGGGAGCGTGGGCTGCAGTGGGTGATCATCCGCCCGCGGACGATCCTCGACGAGGGCCGCGGCGGCATCTTCCAGATCCTGTTCGACTGGGCGCGGGCGGGCAAGATGCTGTACACGATCGGAGACGGCTCGAACCCGTTCCAGCTCGTCAGCGCATCCGATCTCGCCTCGGCGTGCGTCCTGGCGGCCTCGGAGCCCGGCGCTGTGGGGGAGGCGTTCAACGTCGGCGCCGCCGAGTTCGGCACGCTCGACGACCTCATGGGGGATCTTGCCGAGTACGCGAGCACCGGCTCCAGGGTGGTCCACCTCAGTGCGCCGTTCGCACGGGCCGTGCTCAAGGTTCTCGACATCCTCCGGCTCTCACCGCTCGCGGAGTGGCACTATCGGACCATGGACAAGCCCTTCATCTTCTCGACGAGGAAGGCCGAGCGGATCCTCGGGTGGGCGCCGATCGACAGCAATCGTGCGATGCTCGTGCGGAGCTACGACTGGTACCTCGCCCATCATGACGACCTCGACTCGCGGTCTGGGACCACTCACCGCACGTCGCCGAGGCAAGGCTTCCTGCGTATCCTGCGGAAGGTCTCGTGAGAGTGCGGCGAGATGCGAAATGGACAACCCATCCGCCCGCGGCTATAATCCGTCCGCCAACCGAATAGAGGTCAAGTGGGACCCCGATCCCTCCGGGGTTCGAGAAGGTCCCCACCTTGCGGCGCGTCACAACGCGGCTGCCTGGTCGAGATAGCGGACGCGCGCTGCGCGTCTTGCCTTCGCGTCCCGACGGCCGTCGCCGCCGGGACTTTCTGTCATCGGGGAGGAATGGCCCGCCCGGCAGCGGGACGGGACGAGTCACGGAGGTGAACTGCCCATTAGCACGGTCGAATCGCGGGTGAACGAACGGATCCGGGCGCCTCGTCTGCGCCTGATCGGCGTCGATGGGTCCCAGCTCGGGATCTTCAACACGCCGGATGCGCAACGCATCGCCGACGACCAGAACCTCGACTTGGTCGAAGTGGCCCCGAACGCAGATCCTCCGGTCGCGAGGATCATGGACTATGGGAAGTTCAAGTACGAGGAAGCCATCAAGGCGAAGAAGGCACGAAAGCACCAGACGACGATACAGATAAAAGAGATCAAGTTCCGCCCGAAGATCGGTACGCACGACTACGAGACGAAGAAGAAGCACGTGGTGCGGTTCCTCGACTCGGGCGCCAAGGTCAAGGTCACGATCATGTTCCGGGGACGCGAGATGGTCCACGCGGAGCGAGGACTGGCCATCCTGGAGCGGCTAGCAGAGGACGTTCGCGAGCTAGGTCTCGTCGAGAGCCAGCCGAAGCTCGAGGGGCGCAACATGTTCATGTTGATGGCCCCGGTGAAGAAGGAAGTGCCGAAGGCGGAAGTCGAGCTCTCCGAGCTCGGCGAGGAGCCGGAAGCGAGCGAGGCGCCCGCCGAGTAGGCGGCCGCCGAGAAGGAGTGCCGATATGCCGAAGATGAGGACCCACAAGGGCACCGCGAAGCGCTTCAAGCTGACGGGCACCGGCAAGGTCAAGCGCGCGAACGCGTTCAAGAGCCACATCCTTGAGAAGAAGAGTCCGAAGCGCAAGCGCGCCTTCGGGGCCGCTTCGCTCGTCGCCCCGTGCGACGTGACCACGGTCAAGAAGCAGCTCGGCATCGGGTAGTCCCGACGCCTCAGCCACACGAGACGAGGAGTGATACCCCATGCCTAGGGTGAAGCGTGCCGTCACGGCGAAGAAGAAGCGCCGCACGGTACTCGATCGCGCCAAGGGCTACTACGGCGCCAAGAGTCGTAGCTACCGTGCCGCGAAGGAGCAGGTGCAGCATTCGCTGCAGTACGCGTACCGCGACCGTCGCAACAAGAAGCGCGAGATCCGCCGCCTGTGGATCGTCCGGATCAACGCGGGTGCGCATCTGAGCGGTCTGTCGTACTCGGTGTTCATGAACGGCCTCAAGAAGGCCGAGATCACGCTCGACCGCAAGGTGCTCTCCGACATGGCGATCAACGATCCCGAGTCGTTCGCCAAGCTCGTCGAGGTCGCCAAGGAGCACGTCTCGGCGTAGGCTCCTCCAAAGAACCGAGCGCATCCCGAAGGCCCCGCTGTCGCGGGGCCTTCGTGCGTCCCGGTCCGTTCAGGTCCCGGTGAGCGTGCGGTAAGACCGCCATGCGAAGATGCGCGAGCCGGCGACCGCCGGCATGCGAAGAGCCGCCACCCCCTCGACGGCGCTCGAACCGAGGAGGGGATGTCCATGAAGCGGTTGTTCCTTGCCGTAGCGAGCCTCGCGCTCGTCACGGCCGCCGGCTGCGCCGGCGCGTACTTCACGGCCCAGGTGCAGGTGGCCGAGAACGTCATCCGGGCGGGGACGGTGAGTGTCTCGGCGGAGCCGACGATCGCCGCGCTGTCGATCGACACGCTCGCGCCCGGTGCGACGGTCACGCGTCCGCTCGCACTCGTGAACGACGGGAACCTTCCGATGAACGTCGTCGTCACGGCGGTGAAGAAGGCGGGGATCACGGAGTTCTGGGAGGCGCTCACCTGTCGGGTGACCGCCGACGGCGCGCTCGTCTACGACGGTCCGCTGTCGACTCTACGCACCACGCAGATAGGCTTGACGCCCGGGGGGAGGTCGCAGTTGGCCTTCGAGATAGGCCTGCCCGCGGCCGCCGGGAACGAGTTGCTCGACGACTACGTCAAGCTCTCGGTGTACGCCGACGCGGAGCAGGCGCACTGATGGGACGCCGCGCCCGTCTCGCGAACGGCGCCTTGTCGATACTGGCGACAGGTGCGGTCGCTCTCGCGGCGGCCAAGTGCGATGTCCGCCTCGTCGCTGGCGGCTCGATGTCGCCCGCGCTGCTCCCAGGCGACGTCGCGATCGTCGCTCGCGGTTCGCGTGACCTGCGCGTGGGGGACGTCGCGCTGTTCGACAAGGCAGGGTGGCCCGGCGGCGTGCTCCATCGCATCGTGCGCGAGGGACCGCCCGGCATGTTCGTGACGAGGGGTGACGCGAATGCGGTCGCCGATGCGACCGCGGTGCGTCGAGCGGCCGTGCTCGGCAAGGTGGTGTTCGTCGCGCCGATAGGCCGATGGATCGTCGCCCCCGCGGCACGCGGGCTTCTCGCGAGGGAGGTGCGCGGCATGCGGCCGGGCCGTGGGGATATGCTACACTGACCCATCAATCGCATACCTTCGGCTATGACGGAGATGCGCCGGGCGGGGAAGACCCGCCTCCAGAGAGGGACCCGGACGTGCTGTGAGGGTCTCGACGGGAGCGCCCGGCGGTTCACTCCCGAGCCGCTTCCTGAACGGCCGCTTGCGCGGCGTCAGTAGGGGGGCCGGATCCACCGTTACGGGGACTGCGGGCTGAGAGGGCCCGGGCGCGCGGTCGAGTGGTCGCGCGGCTGAGGGGGTCCGCTCACGCGGGCCAACCAGGGTGGTACCGCGGAAGCCGACTTCCGTCCTTGGGATGACCAGGCGACGGGGTCGGCTTCCTTCGTCCGGCGACCGACGACGGAGGAGCGGCGCATGGCGATCGTGGACGAGCTGCGCGGTCTGCGCGAAGCGGGGGAGGCGGCCATCGCATCGGCTGCGGACGTGGCGTCGCTGGAGGCGGTGCGAGTCTCCTACCTCGGCAAGAAAGGCTCGCTGACGTCTGTGCTGCGAGGACTGGGCTCGCTCACGCCCGAGGAACGTCCGGCGGCCGGCAAGGTCTCGAACGAGGTGCGCGACGCGCTCGAGGAGGCTGTGGCCTCGCGGCGCGCGGCTCTTGAGGCCGTCGCGCTCGAAGCCCGCGTCGATTCCGAGAAGGCGGACGTGACGCTTCCCGGCCGGAGACGAGTCCCGGGCCGTCGTCACCTCATCTCACAGATCGTGGAGGAGACGGTCCGCATCTTCATCGGCCTCGGCTACATGGTCGCCGAGGGTCCCGAGGCCGAGCTCGACTACTACAACTTCACGGCGCTCAATACGCCGCCCGATCATCCCGCCCGCAGTCTGCAGGACACCTTCTACCTGGCCGATCTGTCGGGCGAGCGCGCCGATGTGGCCGGCGAGTCCGATGTGCTGCTTCGGACGCACACCAGCCCGGTCCAGGTGCGCGTGATGGAGAGGACCCCGCCGCCGATCTACGTGCTCGCACCGGGGCGGGTCTTCCGCCGCGACGTGGCCGACCCCAGCCATCTTCCCCAGTTCACCCAGATAGAGGGTCTCGTCGTCGACGAGGGCATCACCTTCGGCGATCTCAAGGGAACCCTCGAGCACTTCTGCCGTGAGATGTTCGGCGAGGACCGGCGGGTCCGTCTGAGGCCTCATTTCTTCCCGTTCACGGAGCCGAGTGCCGAGGTCGACGTCTCGTGTGGTCTGTGCGCGGGTGCGGGGTGCCGGTTCTGCAAGGGATCGGGGTGGCTCGAGATCATGGGCTGCGGCATGGTCGACCCCAACGTCCTCGGTCTCGCGGGTATCGACTCCGAGCGCTACACGGGTTTCGCTTTCGGCATGGGCGCCGAGCGGATCGCGGCCCTCAAGTACGGGGTGCCGGACCTGCGAGTCCTCGTCGAGAGCGACATGCGCTTCCTGCGCAGGTTCTGACGCCGACCGGCCAGCCCGCGGAAAGGATCCCAGGATGCTCGTCCCCCTCTCGTGGCTCAAGGAGCTCCTCGACATCGACCTGACCGTCGAGGAGCTCGTCGACCGTCTCGACATGACCGGCACGGCCGTCGAAGCGACCCGTTCCCTCGGCGACGCGTTGGACGGCGTCGTCGTGGGCCGCATCGTATCCAAGGAGCGCCACCCCGACGCCGAGAAACTCTGGGTGACGTCGGTGGATGTCGGTGGGGACGGACTCCTGCCGATCGTCTGCGGCG
Source organism: Coriobacteriia bacterium (assembly GCA_041658765.1). Taxonomy (NCBI): domain Bacteria; kingdom Bacillati; phylum Actinomycetota; class Coriobacteriia; species Coriobacteriia bacterium. The sequence continues at coordinate 91,882 of JBAZZO010000001.1, forward strand.
CGCAGAACTTCGAGGCCGGCGACAAGGTACCGGTCGCGCTCGTCGGGGCGACGCTGCCCGACGGTACGACCATCAAGAAGGCGAAGCTGCGCGGCGTGACGAGCGAGGGGATGAACTGCTCCGCAGCCGAGCTCGGCGTCTCCGGCGATGCTTCGGGGCTGCTCGTCCTCGCTCCCGACGCGCCGGTCGGCGTGCCGTTCGCGCAGTGGTACGGGCTGGCCGACACGGTACTCGAGCTCGAGGTCACGCCCAACAGACCGGACTGCCTTTCCATGGCCGGCGTGGCGCGAGAGGTCGCCGCGATCGCGGGGGGCCATGCCCTCACGCCGTCGTCGAAGCCCGTCGAGTCCGGACGTCCCGCATCGGAAGAGGTCGCCGTCGTTATCGCCGACCCCGACCTGTGCCCGCGCTACACCGCGCGCCTAATTCGAGGCGTGAGGATCGGCCCTTCGCCCACATGGCTGGCCGAGCGCGTCGCCGCGTGCGGCGCGCGGCCGATCGACAACGTCGTCGACGTGACGAACCTCGTGCTCTTCGAGCTCGGTCAGCCGCTTCATGCTTTCGACGCACACACGCTCGCGCCGGGTCCGGACGGGCGGACGCGCGTGGAAGTCCGTCTCGCGCAAGCCGGCGAGCGTCTGACCACCCTCGACGGCCAGGACCGCGAGCTTGCGGCCGATACCCTTGTCATCACCGATGGGAGCGGCCCTGTCGCTCTTGCCGGAGTCATGGGCGGAGCCGCGACCGAGGTGACCGACGCAACGACCGACGTGCTGCTCGAGTCGGCATGCTTCCAGCCGGGTTCCATCTCCAGGACGAGCCGGCGCCTAGGGCTCGTGTCGGAGGCTTCGATGCGCTTCGAGCGCGGCGTCGACCCTAACGGCTGCGTCGCCGCGCTCGACAGAGCGGCCGCTCTCATCGCGGAGGTCGCCGGGGGCACGGTCGCCACGGGCGTTGTGGACGAGTATCCGGCTCCGGCAGCTCCCCGATCCGTGCGTCTGCGCGTCGCGAGGACGAACGCCGTGCTCGGGACCGATCTCGACGCCGATGACGTCGCCGCGCCGCTGAGGCGGCTCGGTCTCGGTGTCGAGATCGAGGGACAGGACCTCGCTGTGACGGTCCCGACGTCCCGTCCCGATCTCGAACGCGAGATCGACCTCATCGAGGAGGTCGTCAGGGTCACAGGCATGCACGCCGTGCCGTCGACGCTCCCGGCGGGGCGGGGCCGCATCGGCGGTCTCACACCTGCGCAGCGCTGGCGCGAGCGCATCGGGGCCGTGCTGCGCGGGGCGGGTCTTTGCGAGACGATAACCTACTCGTTCGCGGACCCGCGGGACGCGCAGCGACTGCGCATGCCGCTAGGGCCGGGCGAAGTGCCCGTGAGACTGCTCAATCCGATGTCGGAAGAACAGTCGATCATGCGGTCGACGATCGCCGGAGGTCTGCTGCGCGCCGTCTCGAACAATCAACGGCGCGGCGTCGCCGACGTGCATATCTACGAGATAGGCACGGTCTTCTTCACCTCGGAAGGACGGAAGGCGCCGAAGGAGCGGGAGACCCTCGCGGGAGCGCTCGCCGGCCGCTGGCACCGGCCTGCATGGAACGACCCTCCGGTCGGACCGAACTCCCCGGCACAGCTCGACGCTTTCGACGGGACGGGCGTGCTGGAGACGCTCTTCGAGGAGATCGGAGCGGCCTGGCGGCTGCGGCCGAGCGAGGCGGCATGGCTTCAGGCCGGCCGGTCCGGAGACGTGATCGCGGGAGGCGAGGTCATCGGCTGGATCGGAGAGGTGCATCCTCTCGTGCTCGACGTATTCGAGTGCGATGGACCGGTCACGCTGTTCGAGCTCTCGATGGCCGGTCTGCTGCGCTTGGTGGTCCCCGTGAGGACGTATGTCGAGGTCCCGCGGTTCCCCGCGGTCGAGCTCGATATCGCGATCGTCGTGTCCGAGGACGTGTCGCACGAGCGCGTCGCGCAGGCCATAGCCTCTGCCGGAGGCAAGCTTCTCGACGAGGCGCGGCTCTTCGACGTCTACCGCGATCCGGAGGATTCACCCGACGCGACCCGGCGGCTGCCGCGCGGCACGAAGTCGCTCGCGTTCTCTCTCGCGTACCGGGCGCCCGACCGCACGCTCACCGCCGAAGAGGTCGATCCGGTCCACCAGAAACTGGTGAGGAAGGTGTGCGGCGCCGTCGACGGCAGCTTGCGCTCTTAGGGCATCAAGAGTCAGAGCGCATGCACTATTTTTGAATCAGAACGCCGATTGATGCGAACGATAGTCGTTATCGGTTGACGAATATGCCTCTCTGTCGATAGACTGCCACAACGGGTGTCGACGGGAGGTGGACGGCATGACGGATGTGGCGATCGTCGGGGCGGCCGGGTACGCGGGGGTAGAGCTGACCCGGCTCGCGCTCGGTCATCCCGGCCTGCGGATCGCGGCGGTCACCTCGACCGCGGATGCGGGACGCCGTGTCGAGGACGTCTATCCGGCGCTCGCGGGCTGCGGTCTCTCCTACGTCGAGCCGGACGTCGCCGCGATCGCCGAAGTCGCCGACGTCGCCTTCCTTGCCGTCCCGCACACCGCGGCGATGGCTCTGGCGCCCGCGTTCCTCGCCGCCGGGCTCCTGGTCGTCGACTGCTCCGCGGATTTCCGTCTGGACGACGCGGCTACGTACGAGAGCTGGTACGGGGCGGCGCACACTTGTCCCGAACTGCTGGAGGAGGCGGTCTACGGACTTCCCGAACTCGGGCGCGAGAGGCTGAGAGGCGCGCGGCTCGTGGCCTGCCCGGGTTGCTATCCGACTGCGGCCCTGCTCGCAGCCGTGCCGGCTCTCCGGTCGGGCCTGGCCGAAGGCGACAAGGTCATCGTCGACGCGAAGTCAGGCGTCTCCGGCGCCGGGCGCACGCCTGGGGAGACGACGCACTTCCCTGCAGCGAACGAATCGCTCTCCGCGTACAAGGTGGCATCTCATCGGCACACGCCCGAGATCTCCCAGGAGCTCGGGAAGGCCGCCGGCCGGTCCATGAGGCTCGCCTTCGCGCCGCACCTCGTTCCCATGACGCGGGGGTTGCTGGCGACGGTCTACCTCGATGCGGCGCCCGGACTGACCACCGCCGACGCGGTGTCCGCGTATGCCGCCGCGTACGCGGGCGAGCCTTTCGTGACCGTCCATCCCGCCGGCCGGATGCCCGCGACCGGCGAGGTCCGCGGGAGCAATCGGGCCCACATCGGTATCGCCGTCGACGAGGCCAGCGCCACACTCGTCGTCGCTTGCGCCATCGATAATCTCGTGAAGGGGACGGCCGGTCAGGCGCTGCAGTGCGCGAACCTCGTCCTCGGACTGCCGGAGACCGCCGGTCTCGCGTACCCGTCTCCCGTGGTGTGAGGAGCAGCCATGACTTCGGCGATGGGGCATGAACCGAAGGATACGCTCCCGTTCGTCGAGGGCGGTATCACGGCGCCGCGCGGTTTCGTCGCGTCCGGAGTGAGCGCGGGCCTGAAGAAATCGGGGAAGCGGGATCTTGCCGTCATCGCCGCACAGCGGGCGGTGCCCACCGCCGCCGTTTACACCACGAACACCATGGCCGCGGCGCCGATCCTGCTCACGCGCGAGCACCTCTCGTCCGGACGTTGCCGCGCCATCGTGGTCAATGCGGGCAACGCGAACGCCTGCACGGGCGTGCAGGGTCTGGCCGACGCGCGCGCGACCGCCGATGCCGCCGCGGCGGCGCTCGGCTGCGCGCCCGCGGAGGTGGCGATCGCGTCGACGGGGGTGATAGGAGTCCCGCTTCCGCTCCCGCTCGTCGTCGCGGGCGTCGCCGACGCGGTCGAGGTCCTCGACGCTGCAGGGGCGGAAGCGGCGGCCGAGGCGATCATGACGACCGACACCTTTCCGAAGCGCATGGCCGTCGCTGTGGATTTCGCGGGCAGACGTTACGTCGTCGGTGGCATGGCCAAGGGCAGCGGGATGATCGAGCCGCACATGGCCACGATGCTCGCCTTCCTCACCACGGACGCGCCCCTCGACCCCGATGCGTGCGACGCGGCCCTGCGGGCGGGAGTGGCGCGCACGTTCAATCGCATCACCGTCGACGGCGACACCTCCACGAACGACATGGTGCTCCTCATGGCGAGCGGCGCCGCGGGCGGCGAGCCCATCGGGCCTGATGGCGACGCGTTCGCAGCCGTGTCGAGGGCGGTGGCGCACGTGTGCGGCGAACTGGCGCGGATGGTCGTCCGGGACGGAGAGGGCGCGACGAAGCTCATCGAGGTGGTCGTGCGGGGTGCGGTGTCGGAGGCAGACGCCGAAGCAGCCGCGTTCTCCATCGCCGATTCGCCTCTGTTCAAGACGGCGGTCTTCGGCGGCGACGCGAACTGGGGTCGAGTCGCCATGGCCGTGGGCAAGTCGGGAGCGGCCGTCGATCCGACGCTCCTCGAGGTCGTGTTCGCCGGAGTGACCACCTGCGTCGAGGGGACCGGGGTGCTCTTCGACGAGGCTGCGGCCGCGGCCGCGCTCTCGTCCGACGAGGTCTTGGTCGAGGTCGACCTGCACGTGGGTGACGCCTCGGCGACGGTCTGGACGTGCGACCTCACGTACGACTACGTGCGCATCAACGGCGAGTATCGGAGCTAGGGATGGAAGCCATGGAGGAGCTCTTGCACAAGGCCCGCACACTCACCGAGGCGCTGCCCTACATCAAGCGCACTTGGGGCAGGACGGTCGTCATCAAGTACGGCGGCGCTGCGATGACCGACCCGGACCTGCGCCACTCCGTCGCCTCGGATGTCGTGCTCATGAAGCTCGTGGGCATGAACCCGGTCATCGTCCACGGTGGAGGGCCGGACATCACCTCTTACATGGAACGGCTCGGGATGCCGGTCGAGTTCCTCGACGGGTATCGCGTCACCGACGACGCCGCGATGGAGATCGTGAAGATGGTCCTCGTCGGGAAGGTCAACAAGGAACTCGTCGCGGCGATCAACGCTCACGGGAGACTCGCGGTCGGTCTCGCCGGCGACGACGCGAATCTCATCAAGGCGCGTCCGCTCTCCGAGCGGCTCGGTCGCGTCGGCGAGGTCGAGTCGATCGACGCCACGGTGCTCGCGAACCTCATCGCCGACGGCTTCATCCCCGTCATAGCGACCGTCGGATACGGCGACGACGGCGGCAGCTACAACATCAACGCCGACCTCGTGGCCGGCGATGTCGCCGTCGCGCTAGGCGCGGAGAAGGTCATCTTCCTCACGGACGTCGACGGTCTCTACGCCGATTTCGACGACAAGTCCTCGTTGATCAGCGCGCTCGGCCTCGACGAAGCGGAGGACCTTGTCGCGGGAGACCGCCTCTCGAGCGGCATGATCCCGAAGGTCGCGGCTTGTGCTCGAGCACTGCGTGGAGGTGTCGAGCGCGCGCACGTGCTGAACGGGACCACCCCGCACGCGCTCCTTCTCGAGGTCTACACGGACCAAGGGGTCGGGACGATGATCACTCGCGATGCGCCGGGGGTCACAGCGAGCGGCGCGGCCGGGGGCGATGCGTGATGGGTATCGCGTTCGAGTCCGCCGCCGCTCTCGACGCCGCGTTCCACATGCGCACATACGCGCGCAAACCAGTGATGTTCGTGCGGGGAGAGGGCATGCGGCTCTACGACGACGACGGTCGCGAGTACCTCGACTTCGTCGCGGGGATCGGCTCGGTGAACCTCGGGCACTCCCATCCCGGCGTGGCGGAGGCGGTCTCGACACAGATGTCCCGGCTCGTGCAGGTCTCGAACCTCTACCACGTGGAGCATCGAGCGGAGCTCGCCGCTGACCTCGTCGGACTTGCCGGATTCGACGGCCGGGTCTTCTTCGCGAACTCGGGCGCCGAGGCGACCGAAGGGGCCATCAAGCTCGCGCGCCGGTGGGGTCGCGACCGGCACGGGCCGGAGTGCGTCGAGGTGGTGTCCGCGCTTCGCAGCTTCCACGGCCGAACGCTCGCCGCGCTCGCCGCGACGGGTCAGCCCGCCAAGCAGGAGGCGTTCGAGCCTCTTCCGGCCGGGTTCCGGCACGTTCCGCTCGGCGATACCGATGCGCTCGAGGTCGCGATCACCCCGCGCACTTGCGCCGTCATGCTCGAGCCCATCCAGGGGGAAGGCGGGGTCTTCCCGTGCGCTCCCGAGTATCTCGCGGCTGCGCGGCGGCTGTGCGACGAGCGCGGCGTGTTGCTCGTACTCGACGAGGTCCAGACTGGATTCTGGCGGACTGGTCCGGTCTTCGCGCACCTCGCGATGGGCGTCGAGCCCGACGTCATGACGCTGGCGAAGTCGATGGCGAACGGTCTTCCCATCGGCGCCGTCGTGGCGCGCGCGGATGTCGCGGAAGCCTTCCGCCCCGGCGATCACGGTTCGACCTTCGGAGGCGGCCCGGTCATCTGCGCGGCCGGGCGTGCCACGATCGCCGCGCTCGCGGCCGAACGTCTCGGCGAGAACGCGGTGGCGACAGGGACCTACCTGCGCGAGCGGCTCTCAGCGCTCGCCGCCGCGACCGGCGCGGTCGCTTCCGTGCGCGGCGCCGGGCTCATGCTCGCCATCGACCTCGCGAGTCCGGTCGCGGTCGACATCACCGTCGCGGCACTGCATAGGGGCCTCGTCCTGAACAGCATCGGCGATCGAACGATACGTTTCTTGCCGCCTCTCGTGTGTGGCAGAGCGGAAGTTGATACACTCGCAGACATCCTGGCGGACCTGTTGGAGGGGGTGTAGTCGATGCAGATGCACGGGCGCGATCTCCTCACGCTGGGCGACCTCGCCCCCGATGAGATCCACATGGTCCTCGAGCGGGCCAAGGCGTTGAAGAACGCCCTGCATATGAGCGCGAACCGCTTGCGGCCTCTCGAAGGGAAGGCCGTGGCGCTCATCTTCCTGAAGCCTTCGATGCGTACCCGCGTCTCATTCGAGATCGCGTGCAGGCAACTCGGCGCGACGCCCATCGTCCTCGGGCCCGGCGACGCGTTCTCACGCGGGGAGACCGTCCACGATACCGTCAAGGTGCTCGAGCGCTACGTCGACGCGATAGTCGTGCGGACGTTCGCCCAGGGCCACATCGAGGAGATCGCCGAGCACGCGCGCGTGCCGGTCGTCAACGCGCTCACCGACGCCTTCCATCCGTGCCAGGTGCTGGCGGACCTTCTGACCATCCAGGAGAAGAAGGGCCGGCTGGCGGGTCTGACGCTCGCGTACGTGGGCGACGGGAACAACATGGCGAACACACTGCTCCTGGGTGGAGCGCTGACGGGGATGCGAGTGCGCGTCGCCTCGCCCCGCGGGTTCGGGCCGAAGGAGACCATCGTCGGCTGGGCGAGCGAGATCGCCACGGCCACGGGCGGTTCGGTCGAGGTCGGGAGCGATCCGTTCGCGGCGGTCGTCGGCGCTGACGTCGTGGTGACCGACACCTGGGCGTCGATGGGCCAGGAGGCCGAGCACGACGCGAGGATCGCGGCCTTCCGGGGATTCACCGTCGACCCGGCGCTCATGGCGCAATCCGCGCAGGACGCCATCTTCATGCATTGCCTTCCGGCGCATCGGGGGGAAGAGGTCGTGGACGCGGTCATCGACGCCGATTACTCGGTCGTCTTCGATGAGGCCGAGAACAGGCTGCACGCCCAGAAGGCGATACTGTCGCTGTTGATCGGCTGACCTACCCGACGCCGTCGGGTCCTCTCGGCGGCCGGAAGACGGACGGGAACGATGAGGAGACGAACGCAACGCCAGGACGCGATCCGCACGATCGTGCGGAGGGACAGGGTACGTACCCAGCGCGACCTTGTCGAGCTGCTGAAGGTCGAGGGATTCGGCTGCACGCAGGCGACGGTGTCGCGCGACATCACGGAGATGGGGCTGCGCAAGCTCCCCGAGGGGCTGTACGTCCTCGCGGAGGACCTTCACCTGCAGCGGATGGTCTCCGACCTCGTGCTGTCCGTGCTCCGTTCCGGGACTCTCGTGCTCGTGAAGGCGGCGGCGGGCACGGCGCCCGGCGTCGCCGCGGCGCTCGACGCCGCCGACTTCGAGGATGTGCTCGGGTCTATCGCGGGCGACGACACGATCCTCATCATCTGTTCGTCGGACGATCAGGCGGAGAGCCTGGTCGACCGGATCGACAGGTTCCGCGGCCGCCGCTAGGCGGCCCGAGACAAGACAAGGAGCGGGTCCGTGGCCAACGACAAGGTCGTGCTCGCATATTCGGGTGGCCTGGACACCTCGGTCGCTATCCAGTGGCTCAGGGATGAGAAGGGCCTCGACGTCATCGCCCTCGCCATCGACGTGGGCCAGGAGCGCCAAGACCTCGAGGTCGTCCGCTCCAAGGCGCTCGACATCGGAGCTGTCGCCTCCATGGTCAAGGATGTACGTGAGGAATACGTCGAGGAGTACCTCGCCAAGGCGCTGAAGGCGAACGCCCTCTACGAGAACAAGTACCCTCTCGTCTCCGCCCTCTCGAGGCCGATCATCGTGAAGCATCTGGTCGAGGAGGCGCATGCGGCCGGGGCGCGCTACATCGCTCACGGCTGTACCGGCAAGGGCAACGACCAGGTCCGTTTCGAGGTGGGCATCGCCGCCCTCGACCCCGACCTCGAGGTCCTCGCGCCGGTCCGCGAGTGGGATCTGAAGACGCGCGAGCAGGAGATGGAATACGCCCGCGCGCACGGCATCCCCGTGCCGACGACGAAGTCGAGCCCCTATTCGATCGACGACAACCTCTGGGGCCGCGCGATCGAATGCGGCGTGCTCGAGGATCCGTGGGTGGAGCCGCCGTCCGACATCTACACGCTCACGGACGACGCCCGCACCGCGTCCAGCAGCGATGCGGAGTACGTCGAGCTCGCCTTCGAGGCGGGACTGCCGGTCGCGGTCGACGGCGAGGCTTGCTCCTTCCACGACATCATCCTCAAGATGAACGACGTGGCCGGGCGGCACGGATTCGGACGCATCGACATGATCGAGAACCGCCTTGTCGGCTTGAAGAGCCGCGAGATCTACGAGGTGCCGGGGGCGCTCGCTCTCATCCAGGCGCACAAGGCGCTCGAAGACCTGTGTCTCGAGAGGGAGTTGCTCCACTACAAGCTCGGCGTCGAGCAGAAGTGGGCGGAGCTCGTCTACTGCGGTCTCTGGTTCTCGCCTCTGAAAGAGGCGCTCGACGGGTTCGTCGAGACGACGCAACGCCTCGTGACCGGCGATGTCCGGCTCCGTTTCTTCAAGGGAAGCTGTGTCGTGGTCGGGCGGCGCAGTCCGTACTCGCTGTACGACTACGACCTTGCGACTTACGACGAGACGGACTCGTTCGACCATGCCGCCGCGAAGGGCTTCATCGAGCTCTGGGGCCTCCCGACGCGGGTGTGGGCACGTCAGCGCCGCAAGGTCGGCAAGGAAGGCGCCGTATAAGGACGTGCGTCATCGTGGCAGGCGGCGGGGAGAGGACCATGGCGCAGGAGAAGAAGGCTTGGGGCGGACGGTTCGACAAGCCCCTCGACGGGTTCATCGAGGAGTTCGGAGCGTCGCTGCCGATCGATCGGCGGATGTGGGAGGAAGACGTCCGCGGATCGATCGCGCACGTGAGGATGCTGGCGGCGCAGGGCATCGTCGGAGCCGAGGACGCGTCGCGCATAGAGGACGGTCTCGATGCGATCGGCTGCGCGATCCGTGACGACTCCTTCGTCTTCGACCTCGGGGACGAGGACATCCACATGTCGATCGAGCGGGCGCTCATCGACAAGGTCGGGGCGGTCGGCGGCAAGCTGCACACCGCCCGCTCCCGGAACGACCAGGTGGCTCTCGACGCGCGCATGCACTCCCGGTCCGCGGCGGTGTCGCTCGCCCGGGCGTGCCTCGCCCTCCAAGGGACGCTACTCGCCCGCGCCGAGGAGCATCTCGGCGCCGTCATGCCTGGCTACACCCACCTGCAGAAGGCCCAGCCCGTCCTGCTCTCGCACCACCTGCTCGCGTACGTGTGGATGCTCGCGCGCGACTTCTCTCGCGTCCGCCACGCCTACGACGCGGCGGACGCTATGCCGCTGGGAGCGGCCGCGCTGGCCGGGACGCCGTTCCCGATCGATCGCGCCGCGGTCGCGAGCACGCTGGGCTTCGCCTCGGTCGTCCCGAACTCGATGGACGCCGTCTCCGACCGGGACTTCCTGCTCGACCTCACCTATGCTTGCGCGCTCGCCATGGTCCATCTCTCCCGCCTGTGCGAGGAGATCGTGCTCTGGTCGAGCGAAGAGTTCGGCTTCGTGAGCCTCGACGACGCGTACGCCACCGGCAGTTCGATCATGCCCCAGAAGAAGAACCCGGACGTCGCCGAGTTGACGCGCGGCAAGACGGGTCGTGTGGTCGGCGACCTCACGGCCCTGCTCGTGACGCTCAAGGCCCTCCCGCTCGCGTACAACAAGGACATGCAGGAGGACAAGGAGGCAGCGTTCGACGCGTCCGACACGCTTCGTGACTGCCTGCGTGCCGTCAGGGGCATGGTCGAGACGATGACGTTCGACGTCTCGCGCATGCGCTCTGCCTCCCTCGGAGGCTTCATGGCCGCGACGGACCTCGCCGACCACCTGGCGGCCCGCGGGATGCCGTTCCGCGAGGCGCACGAGATCGTCGGCGGCGTCGTGCTCGCGTGCGAGCGCGAGGGCAGGACCCTGCAGGACCTCACCCTTGAGGAGCTGCGCGCGGCGTCGCCGGCGTTCGGTGACGACGTCTTGTCGGCGCTCGACATCGACGCGGTCGTGGCGAGGCGCACGAGCGAGGGCGGTACCGGACACGATCGCGTGCGCGAGCAGATCGATGCCGTCCGGGGCGTCTTGCGCCTCGAGGCCGAGTGGCTCGACGGCGTCACGGGCTGAGCGCGTGTCCCCTCCGGCGACCGGTCATGTCGCGCCGCGACCGCTTCCCGGCGCGTTCTTCGCGCGCGACACGGCCTCCGTCGCTCGAGAGCTGCTGGGGAAGATACTGGTGAGCGCGGACGGCGAGACTGTCACCGGTGGCCGCATCGTCGAGACCGAGGCGTATCTGGGTTCCGACGACCCCGGCTCCCATGCTGCGACGCGGGGTATCACTCGTCGGAACTCCGTCATGTACGGTCCGCCCGGCAACGCATACGTCTACTTCACCTACGGGAACCATCACATGCTGAACCTGGTCACAGAAGTGGAGGGAACGGCGGGCGCCGTGCTGGTCAGGGCGATCGAGCCCCTGATCGGACTCGAGGAGATGCGCTCGCGTCGAGCAGGCGTTCGCGACGGGTCGCTCGCGGACGGCCCCGGCAAGTTGGCCGCGGCGCTCGGGATCACGCTCGCCGACAACGGCGCGACTCTCGGCGCTGGGCGGCTCGAAGTGCTCGACGGTCCGGCACCGGAGCGCATCCGCGCGACCGGGCGCGTCGGTCTGTCGGCGGGGCACGAGAAGGAGTTGCGTTTCTACGAGGAAGGCTGTCCGTTCGTGTCGAAAGGTAGGACGGGACGACGTGCCGTTCGAGAGGGAGGTCCTGGGCAGTGAGACTGGGCGACATCTACCGGACTGCGGTCGAGTTCGGTATTGGCGAGGACGGTCGTGGCCGCGAGGGCGTCGAGCGGGCGCTGGTCGCGGCGCGCGAGGCGTACGACCGACTCGAAGAGGACGACAGAGCGTTCTTCGATGCCGAGGGTCTCACGAACCCGTACGCGGACACGCGCGTGGTGCTCGGCGGGCCGGACACGGAGGTGCGAGGACTCATCGTCGGCATCGACATGGAGGTAGGGGAGGTCCTGCTCGCGGACCGGCTCCGCGAGCGCGGAGCCCCGATCGACCTCATCCTTGCCCATCACCCCGAGGGTCCGGGGTTCGCGCGACTGCACGAGGTGATGGGGATGCAGGCCGACCTCTGGGCGGCGCAGGGAGTGAGCATCGCGGCCGCGGACTCGCTGATGGAGCCGCGCGCCGAGGAGGTGCGCCGCCGCATCCTGCCCGCGAACCACTATCGCAGTGTCGACGCGGCGCGCGAGCTCGGGTTCGCGCTGATGTCGTGTCACACGCCGGCGGACAACGCCGTGAACGCTTTCGTGCAGCGCCACATCGACGCCGAGGCGCCGGGCACGCTCGACAAGCTCGTGAAGGTCCTGCGAGCCATCCCCGAGTACGCCGACGCCGCGCGCAAGGGATACGGGCCCTCCATCGTGCTCGGGACGGGCTCGGCCCGACCGGGCAGGGTCGTCGCGGACATGACCGGTGGGACCGAGGGCCCAGCCGACGCGCTCGATCGCCTCTCCCAGGCGGGAGTCGGGACGCTCGTCGGGATGCACTACTCCGAGGAGCATCGGAAGCGCGCGGAGGAACTCAAGCTCAACCTTGTCATCGCGGGGCATGTGAGCTCGGACACGCTCGGCATGAACCTCGTGCTCGACGCCGTGGAAGCTCTCGGGTCCGTCGAGATCGTCTGCGTCTCCGGGATGGTCCGCGTCAGCCGCCGGGGGTAGCTACACGCTAGGGCGTGACGGTCGTGTCCGTGGGCGGAGGCGGTGGAGGCGGTGGAGGCGGTGGAGGCGGGGTCTCGCCGCCACCGTCGATCGGCGGCTGCGTGCCTCCGGAGGCCGGACGTGTCGGCGTACGCGAGGGCTCGACCGTGGCGGAGCCGGCATGGGACCAGCTCGACTTCCACTTGTAGTGCGGGGCGCGAGCGTGTGCGAAGTCGCGGACCGGCTGGCCACGTAGGGCCGCGGTCATGAACCGCCTGAAGATCATCGCCGGGAACGTGCCCCCGAAGACCCGGCGGCCGTGGACGCTCCGCATCGGCCGTTCGGGGGTGTAGCCCATCCATACCGATGTGACCAGTTGCGGCGTGTACCCGACGAACCACGCGTCGCGGTAGTCCTGGCTCGTCCCCGTCTTCCCGGCGACGGGGCGGCCGATGCTGGCGCCGGTGCCCGTGCCTCCACGTACGACTCCCTCGAGTAGCTGGGTCACCGCCCACGAGACCGCTGCGGAGAGCACGCGCGTCCCTCGCGGCTTCGTCTGGAAGACGGTCTTGCCGTCCGAATCGACTACCTTGGCGATGCACACCGGCTTGTAGTGGACGCCGCCGGTGGCGAGTGTCCCATAGGCGGACGCCATCTCGAACGGCGTGACGTTCTGACTGCCGAGGGCGATGGAGAGGTAGGGCGGGATGTACGACGTGATCCCCATACGCTTCGCGGTGCGCACGACCGCCTCGGGTCCGACCTCCGCGATGAGCCGCGCGAAGACCGTGTTCACCGAGGCGCGGGTCGCCGACGCCAGGGTGATGAAGCCCCGGCCGCTGCCCTCGCTGTTCGAGGCCACCCATGCCTTCGGTCTCCAGGGGATCACCACGGGGGATGCGGAGTTGATGCCCCTGTACGGTGGGATGCCCTGCTCGATGGCCGTCGTGAGCACGAACGTCTTGAACGACGAGCCGGGCTGGCGCTTGCCCTGGGTCGCGAGGTTGAACTTGTTCTTGGCGTAGTCGCGCCCCCCGACCATCGCCCGCACGTATCCCGTGCGAGGATCGATCGAGACGAGGGCGCACGATGGGTCCCCGGGGCGGTCGAGCACCTGCGAACACGAGTCCTCGGCGAGTTTCTGCAGCCGGGTGTCCAGGGTGGTCGTGACCCTGAGTCCTCCACGGAAGACGACCGCGGTCGAGTACTGCTGCTGGAGCACCTTCTTCACGTACGAGACGAAGTACGGCGCCGAGTAGATCCCCTGCATCGGCTGGAAGGCCCGCTTGAGACGGACGGGTGAGACCATCGCCGCAGTGTATGCCTCGCGGTCGATGTAGCCGTTGTCGAACATCTTCCGCAGCACCCAGCCGCGGCGTGCGAGGGCGCCCTTGGGATTCTCGTACGGTGAGAGACGGCTCGGCGACTGTGGCAGGCCGGCGAGGAGTGCGGCCTCGGGGAGGGTGAGGTCCCTGGCGTGCTTCGCGAAGAACGTCCGCGCGGCGGCCTCGGCGCCGTACGCCCCTTCGCCGAAGTACACGGTGTTGAGGTACATGCCGAGGATGTCCTGCTTGTTCCGTCGCTTCTCGAGTTCGGCGGCAAGATAGGCTTCGCGTATCTTGCGCGCAGGGGTGATCTGCGTGCGCTCTCCCGAGAGGATGGTGTTGCGGATGTACTGTTGCGTGATGGTCGACGCGCCTTCCTCGACCCGTCCCGCGACGATGTCGGCGGCGGCGGCTCGGGCGATGCCGACGAAGTCGACGCCTTGGTGTTCGTAATATCGCTCGTCCTCGACCGCGACGACGCCGTTGGCCAGGTCGGTCGATATCGCCGACAGGGGGACGATCTCACGGTTCTCGAGAAAGAGGTTCGCCAGCAGCTTGCCGTCGGCGGAGTAGATCTTCGTCGTCTGGGCGACGGCGAACGCGTTCGGGGCGTCGACGTCCGGTAGGTCCACGAGCCAGCGGGAGACGACCGCCAGTGCCGTAGCCGTGCCCGCGGCCAACAGCAGCGCGAGTGCGACGGCGACGACGAGCGAGACCTTGAGGACGATCATCGCCGCGCCGTTCGGCCGGCGGCGCAGCCGCTGGCGTCTACTTGACATGCCGCTCCCTTCGCATCCAGGCTCTCATTGTGCCGCACGCGGCATGCTTGATACCAGGCCGGTCGCGTCCGCGTCATCCTCCCGTCATGTCAGAAGCCGCCGAACACACCCGAGTGCCCGAGCTGCTCGCCCCCGCGGGCGGCCCTGATGCGCTCCACGCCGCCGTCGCGAACGGGGCCGATGCGGTGTACCTGGGTTTGGAGGAGCTCAACGCGCGCCGGGGCGCCGAGAACTTCTCACTGCCGGGCCTGAGGGAGGCGTGCGACTGGGCGCACCTGCGCGGAGTCAGAGTCTACCTGACCGCGAACGTCGTCGTGCTCCCGAACGAGATGCCCCGCGCCCTGACGATGATCGACGAGGCGTGGACGGCCGGCGTCGACGCGGTCATCGTACAGGACCTCGGGCTCGCGGTGGAGACGCGAGCCCTGCTCCCGCATGTCCGGCTGCATGCGTCGACGCAGCTGAACGCGCACGATCCGCAGACGGTCCGAGTCCTCGCCGACGTGGGGTTCGCGCGCATCACCCTGGCCCGCGAGTGCTCGATCGAGGAAGTGACCACAGCGGCAGCGGCATCGTCCGCCGAGGTCGAGACCTTCGTCCACGGGTCGCTGTGCTACTGCTATTCGGGGCAGTGCCTCATGTCGTCCCTCATCGGCGCGCGATCCGCCAACCGCGGCCTGTGCGCCCAGCCTTGCCGTCTGCCGCACCGTCTCGTCGACGAGGACGGCCGGGAGGCGCAGACCGGAGGCGCATACCTGCTCAGCCCGCGCGACCTCGCGGGCATCGAGGTCCTGCCTCGGCTGGTGCGCTCCGGTATCGCGGCGCTCAAGATCGAAGGCCGGATGAAGTCGCCCGAGTACGTCGCACTCGTCGTGCGTGTCTACCGCGCCGCGCTGGATCGCGCCGCGCTCGATCCCGAGGGCTTTCAGGTCTCACCCGTCGAGTGGGAGACGCTCGAGGAGGCGTTCAACCGCGGGTTCAGCACCGCATATCTCACGGGCGTGAAAGACGAGAGCATGATGAGCCGCAGCCGTCCAAACAACCGTGGCGTGCCGCTCGGGCGCGTCGTGGACATCGCGAACGGCTTGGCCGTCGTCGCACTCGATCGCTCACTCGAACCCGGCGACACCATCGAGGTCTGGACGCGCGACGGCCGGTTCGCGCAGACCGCTGGCGGACTCGCGATCTCAGGCAGCGCGGTCTCGTCCGCTCCGGCTTCGTCTCGCGTGTCCTTGCGGCTCGAACGGTCGGCCGCCGTCGGCGACCGGGTCTTCCGCGTGGCGAACGCCGCGCTCATCGACGCGGCCAGACGCACCTTCCGGGGCCCGGACGCAGCCGCCGTTCCGGTCGACCTCGCCGTCAAGGTCCGTGTCGGCGAGCCCATCGTCGTGGAAGCCACCGCGCGCGGCGCGTGCGGGCGCGGCGAAGGGCCGGTCGTCGAACTCGCGCGTACGAGGACGGTGACGGCGGAGGAGGTCATCGGGCATGTAGGACGTCTCGGTGGCAGTGGCTTCGCCGCGCGAGGATGGGACCTCGATCTGGACGCGCAGGCAGGACTTCCGTTCTCCACGCTGCATGCTGCTCGCAGAGAGGCGCTGGAGCGCCTTCGCGAGACCTTGCTGCGTCCGTGGGCGGGACGCGTGCCCGCGCGTCCCGACGTCGGGAGACCGACCCGGCCGCGGTCCACGGCGCGCTCCAAGCCCGCACTCGTCGCGGTCACCGACGATCCGGGGGTCGCGACCGCACTGTACGACGCCGGCGCTGATCGCGTCGCCGTCGACGCACTCTCGGTCCCGGAAGGCCCGTGGCCTCAGGGGATGGACGTGCGGCTTCCCAGGGTCGCGCACGACGGCGAGTCTCGCGGGCTCCTCGAGCGGATACCGGCCGGCGCGAGAGTCATGGCCGGGACTCTCGGCCTGCTTACCGCGCTCCGTTCCCACGGGTCGAGCGTCGAGGCGGATTGGCCGCTCAACGCGTGCAACCCCTCGACCGTGGCCGCCCTCGCTGACCTGGGCGCGGATCTCGTGTGGGCTTCGCCCGAGCTCTCGGGACGGCAGCTCGCCTCGACATGCGAGGGATCGGCCGTCGACGTAGGATTCGTCGTGCACGGGCGGCTGGAGATGATGATCGCCGAGCACTGTGCTCTCCAGGCCGCCGGACCGTGCGCGTGCGCGTGTGCGGACTGCGACCGGCGGCGGACCCGCTGGACGCTGGTCGACGCGAAGGGGTATGCCTTCCCGGTGAGCACGGACTCCGCGGGGAGGACGCACGTGCTCAACTCGGTCCCGCTCGACCTCTCACGTGCCCTTCCGGAGATCGTGAGGGCAGGCGTGGCGGCGGTCAGGCTCGAGTTGACGGGGGAAGAACGGCAGGATGCGATCGGTGCGGTCGCATCGTACCGGCGATCGCTCGACGCCATCCATGAGGGTCTTTCCTTGCCGGTGGAGGCGTTCGTGAAGCCTTCGACCAGCGGGCACTTCTTCCGCGGCGTGCGCTGAGGTTCCAGTCAGCGGACCGCGATCGCCCTCGTCACCGACGAGACCTGGCCCTGATCGTCGGTGACCCAGAGCGTGACGCTGATCGAGCCCGCTGCAGCGAACGTGTGCGAGACGTTGCGCCCCTTGGCTCCCTCGCCATCGCCGAACTCCCATACCCAGTCGACGACACGGCCGTCGTCCGTCGAGTTGGCGGCGTCGAAGATGACGGGGGAGCCGCGAGTCGGAGAGGCCGGGGTCACCGTGAAAGCGGCTGTCGGCGGTCGTCCGGCGCTCTGACCGTTCGACACCGTGACGGTCACGACGGTGCGCGTGGTCGCGACGCTGCCTCCGCGCGGCGACTGCTCGGCGACCACGCCGGCGGGTACGCCGGCGACGGGCTGTTCGAGGACTCGTACCTGGAGGAGGAGGCGGTGTAGCGCCGCGAGAGCGTCGACCTTCGTCATGCCGATGACGTTGGGCACGACGGTAGCGGTCGGTTCCGTGTGCACGGTGCAAGGACCGGGGACCGCGCTGACTATGAACAGACCGGGTCCGGTCCTTGGACAGAACGGGGTCGCCCGAAGCCCCGTTTCGAGGCAGATCGTCGCCGCGCTCAGGCCGGCCGGCCGCTCGAATGGGGTCTCGGGCGCGCCCTTGAGCGCGGCGCGCATGAACGTCGCCCAGATGTGTGCGGGGAAGGAGCCGCCCGTGACCTTGCGCCCGTGGACCGAGAGCATCTCGCGCTGCGAATCGGGATAGCCTACCCACACGGACGCGACGAGTTGGGGAACGTATCCGACGAACCAAGCATCCCGGTACTGCTGGGTCGTGCCTGTCTTGCCCGCGGCAGGGCGACCGATCGCCGCCGACTCGCCGGTCCCGCGACGGATGACCCCTTGGAGGATGTCGGTCGTCAGGTAGGCGATCGCAGGGTCGATGGCCGCGCTGCGCTTGGGTTTGACGGACAAGAGTATCGCGCCCTTCGGGTCGCGCACCTCGCTCACGCCGAACGGAGTCGCGCGCGTGCCGCCTGCGGCGAGGGTGCCGTACGCATCCGCCATCTGCAGTGGGGTCACACCGTCCTCGAGACCGCCGAGGGCGATCGACGGCAGCGGTTCGAGCCGGCTCGTGATGCCCATACGGTGTGCGACGTCGACGACCTTGTTGGCGCCCACCTTGACGATGAGTTGCGCGTAGACGGAGTTCACGGACTTCTCGGTGGCTTCACGCAGGCGCATCGGCCCCCTGCGGCCTCCACCCGCGCCGGTGACCCGCCACGGTGCGCCGCCGGGGATGTCGATGCGGATCGGGCCGCACTCGAACGTCGCCTCGGACGAGACGCCGTTCTCGAGGGCGGTGACGAGCACGAAGGGTTTGAACGCCGAACCGGGTTGGCGACCTCGACCCTGTGCGGCCACGTTGAACTGCTGGCGCTTCCAGTCTCTCCCGCCGACCATCGCGAGGATGGCGCCGGTCTTCGGATCGAGCGCCACGAGGGCCGCCGACGGATCGTCGGGACGGTCGAGGGTCTCGGCCACCGCGCGTTCCGCGGCGAGTTGCATGGGGATGTCGAGCGTGGTGCGCACCGTGAGACCCCCGCGGAAGACGGCGTCGTCGCCGAAACGCTCGATGATCTGCTGTTTCACGTACTCGACGAAGTACGGCGCCACCGTGGATGCGTGGCGCAGGCTCGCGGTCTTGATCTGGGCCGCGACGGCACGATCCTGCGTCGGGCGGTCGATCACCCCCCCCGCGAGCATCTGGGCCAGAACCGTGTCGCGGCGCGTCTTCGCGGCGCGAAGATCGAGGAACGGAGAGTACCTGCCCGGTGACTTGATCACGCCCGCCAGCATCGCGCACTCCGGCAGGCTGAGGCGGCGCACGTTCTTGCCGAAGTAGATCTGCGCAGCCGACTCGACCCCGTACGCACCGTGGCCGAAGTAGATGGTGTTCAAGTACATCTCAAGGATACGGTCCTTGCCGTAGCGTTTCTCTATCCGATAGGCGAGCAGCGCCTCGGCGAGCTTTCGGCGCAAGGTCCGCTCGTCCGTGAAGAAGGCCTTCTTCACGTACTGCTGTGTGATGGTGGAGCCGCCTTGCACCTTCGAGCCGGCCCGCACGTCCGTGACGAGAGCGCGGAGGATGCCGATCGGGTCGACGCCGCGGTGCTCGTAGAAACGGCGGTCCTCGGTCGCGATGACCGCCTGGCGAAGGGCGACCGGGACGTCCTTCAATGCGACGTCGGTGCGGTTCTGATCCGCGAAGAGCTTTGCGAGCGGCCTGCCCTTGCGGTCGAGGATCCGCGTCGTCTGGTCGCGGCCCTTGAGCTGCCGCGTCGGGTCGGGAAGCGTTCGGGCGACCGACGTGTAGACGGCTCCGAAGACGATCGTCGCCGCGACAGCGAACAGGAGCGCCGCGAGCAGGATCGCGCGAAGCGCGCGTCCTCGACGCGGATCGCGCGCGGGCCGACGGGCGCGCGACGGCGCGCGATGTGCTCGCGCGGCGGGCGGGCGGGCGCTGCGGGACTCGGAGCGGCGCGCCCTCGGCCGGGGTCCTTGCCCGCGCGCGCCGCCGCCCGTCGTCCGACGTCGTGGTTCGTAGGGGTCGCGATCGTCCATGCGCACTAGTATATAGTGCCGCGGGCGCCGCGCCGCGCTACGTCATCGACGTGGTACCATGGCCGACGAGTCGACCGCGGGAAGGAGTGGCGCGCGTGCGCAGCATCGAGGACCAGCTGCACGTCATCGAGAGCGGCGCATCCGCGATACACACCCGCGACGCGCTGCGCGAGAAACTCGCCACGGGTCGCGCGCTGCGCGTGAAGCTCGGTGTCGACCCCACCGCCCCCGATCTCCACCTCGGTCACGCCGTGCCTCTTCGCAAGTTGCGCCAGTTCCAGGACATCGGACATCAGGTCGTGCTGATCATAGGGGACTTCACGGCGTTCATCGGAGACCCATCGGGCCGGAACGCGACTCGCCCCGCGCTGTCGCGCGAGGAGATCGACGCGAACGCCAACACGTACGTCGAGCAGGCGTTCAAGATCCTCGATCCCGATCGGACCGAGCTTGTGCGGAACTCCGACTGGCTCGACGCGCTCGGTTTCGCCGACCTGCTCCGGTTGACGAGCCGCTTCACCATCGCGCGCATCCTCGAGCGCGATGACTTCGCGAAGCGCTACGCGGCGCAGCAGCCGATCTCGCTGCACGAGTTCCTCTACCCGGTCGCGCAGGCGTACGACTCGGTCGCGGTCCGTGCCGACGTGGAGATCGGAGGTACGGACCAGCTGTTCAACCTGCTCGCCGGGCGCGAGCTCATGGAGAAGCACGGGATGGAGCCGCAGGTCTGCCTCACGCTCCCTCTGTTGGAGGGCACGGACGGCGTCCAGAAGATGAGCAAGAGCTACGGCAACTACGTCGGGCTCACCGACCCCGCCGGCGAGGTGTTCGGGAAGGTCATGTCGATCCCAGACGGACTCATCGTCAAGTACTTCCGGCTGGCTACGGGTCTGCCCGTCGAGGAGGTCGACGCCATCGAGGCCGGACTCGCCGCGGATGACGGCAGGCCCGATCTCGTCAAGCGCCGCCTCGCGCGCGAGATCGTGGCTCTCTACAACGGCGCCGAGGCCGCAACGTCTGCCGAGGAGGCGTTCGACAGGGTGTTCAAGCGCCACGAGGCGCCGGCGGACGTTCCCGAGATTCCCATTTCGTTGGATGGAATCCAACAGAATGCTGAAGGGCAGCGCTATCTTCCAGGGTTCATCACCAGTTCGGGTACGGTTGTATCCGCGAGTATGGCAAGGAACGCTATCGACGGAGGTGCCGTCCGCAAGGACGGCGTGAAAGTAGACGTTGGTTCTTACTGGGTCGATGAGAAGGAATTGTTCGGTTCCACCTGGCAAGTCGGAAAGCGCAAGTGGTTCCGTGCGCTCAATGATGACGCCGAGGAGCATGACAAGAAGACCTGACGTAGATTTCTACAGGTTTGACTTCGCGTTCAAACCTCTCTAGTTGCGCGTCCCGTGTGAGGCCCCGGCTGGTCCATGGGCGACCCTGGGACCGGGTCTTGGCCCGACACCCCTTGCATCCTGCGGTTAGTCCGCCGACCCGTTCGGGAAAGATGTTGCGTACGGTCACCACGGGTGCTACTCTACTTGAGCCGCTTCCGGCGGCGCATCTTGAAAGGGTGGTTCGCGTCTTGAAGAGCAACACCCGTGTGGAGGCGATCGGATAGGGAAGACGGACCACGTCATACGGTCCGCCCACCACCGACGCCTCCGTGAAGCGGGGGCGTTCTTCTTTTCTCGGGAAGCCCGATGGCGGCCGGAACGTCGATTGACAGCTGGGCAGGGTATGCGTAACGTATCTCCCCGCTGCGCCTGAACCTTGAAAACTGGATACTGTGACGAGCCAGGCGGTCCGTGACCACGGACCGCGATTGACCCCGTCACACCGAGAGGGCCATTAACAGGTCAAACCGGTGAGACAACTCCATGTCCGAACCACCGATGGACTCCTTTGCCGTCGGAAGGCGGGCGATCCGGATACAAAATCCGGGTTCAACCTTCGCGGACCACAGGCAGCGATGCCTGTGACGCATTTCCACGGAGAGTTTGATCCTGGCTCAGGATGAACGCTGGCGGCGTGCTTAACACATGCAAGTCGAACGATTAAAGCCCCCTTCGGGGGGTGTATAAAGTGGCGAACGGGTGAGTAACACGTGGGCAATCTGCCCCTCGCACTGGGATAACTCCGGGAAACCGGAGCTAATACCGGATACTCCTTTCAGGTCGCATGGCCTGATCGGGAAAGCTCCGGCGGCGAGGGATGAGCCCGCGGCCCATTAGCTTGTTGGTGGGGTAATGGCCCACCAAGGCGACGATGGGTAGCCGAGCTGAGAGGCTGATCGGCCACACTGGGACTGAGACACGGCCCAGACTCCTACGGGAGGCAGCAGTGGGGAATCTTGCGCAATGGGCGAAAGCCTGACGCAGCAACGCCGCGTGCGGGATGAAGGCCTTCGGGTTGTAAACCGCTTTCAGCAGGGACGAAGATGACTGTACCTGCAGAAGAAGCCCCGGCTAAATACGTGCCAGCAGCCGCGGTAATACGTATGGGGCAAGCGTTATCCGGATTTATTGGGCGTAAAGAGCGCGTAGGCGGCTTGTTAAGTCGGATGTGAAAACCGGGGGCTCAACCCGCGGCCTGCATCTGAAACTGGCAGGCTTGAGTCTGGTAGAGGAAAGTGGAATTCCCAGTGTAGCGGTGAAATGCGCAGATATTGGGAGGAACACCAGTGGCGAAGGCGGCTTTCTGGGCCACGACTGACGCTGAGGCGCGAAAGCTAGGGGAGCAAACAGGATTAGATACCCTGGTAGTCCTAGCCGTAAACGATGGGCACTAGGTGTGGGGGGTCATCGACTCCCTCCGTGCCGCAGCTAACGCATTAAGTGCCCCGCCTGGGGAGTACGGCCGCAAGGCTAAAACTCAAAGGAATTGACGGGGGCCCGCACAAGCAGCGGAGCATGTGGCTTAATTCGACGCAACGCGAAGAACCTTACCAAGGCTTGACATGCAGGGAAAAGCGGCGGAAACGTCGTGTCCGAAAGGGCCCTGCACAGGTGGTGCATGGCTGTCGTCAGCTCGTGTCGTGAGATGTTGGGTTAAGTCCCGCAACGAGCGCAACCCCTGTCCCATGTTGCCAGCATTAAGTTGGGGACTCATGGGAGACTGCCGGCGTCAAGCCGGAGGAAGGTGGGGATGACGTCAAGTCATCATGCCCCTTATGTCTTGGGCTGCACACGTGCTACAATGGCCGGTACAATGGGCTGCGATGGGGTGACCCGGAGCGAATCCCACAAAACCGGTCCCAGTTCGGATCGAAGGCTGCAACTCGCCTTCGTGAAGTCGGAGTTGCTAGTAATCGCGGATCAGCACGCCGCGGTGAATACGTTCCCGGGCCTTGTACACACCGCCCGTCACACCACCCGAGTCGTCCGCACCCGAAGTCGCTGGCCTAACCCGTAAGGGAGGGAGGCGCCGAAGGTGTAGAGGGTAAGGGGGGTGAAGTCGTAACAAGGTAGCCGTACCGGAAGGTGCGGCTGGATCACCTCCTTTCTAGGGAGTACGGCGCCCGCATCACAGCGGGCGGACCGGTAGAGCCTTCTGGCTCCCGGACCTTAGAAGCCGAACGTCGATCTGGTTCGTAGTCCGGCCGATCCTGGCCAAGACTCGGTCACCCACAGTATCCAGTTTTGAGGGTTCAGACCCTCCGCGCGCCCTCCTGGGGCGCGCTTCGCACCTTGAGAGCTGCATAGCGCAAGCGAGAAAACACGGATAGTACACAGATCAAGATACTAAGAGCACACGGTGGATGCCTTGGCACTAGGAGCCGATGAAGGACGTGGCAAGCTGCGATAAGCTCCGGGTAGGTGCACACAACCGTCAATCCGGAGATGTCCGAATGGGGAAACCCACGTGGGGTCATGCCCACGTACCTCTGCCTGAACACATAGGGCAGTAGGAGGCAACCGGGGGAACTGAAACATCTCAGTACCCCGAGGAAAAGAAATCAACCGAGATATCCCTAGTAGTGGCGAGCGAACGGGATACAGCCTAAACCCATGTATGCGCTAAAGCCTGCAGGCGTTGCTGCATGAGGGGTTGTGGGAATCGTCGTCGTAGGCCTGCAGACCTACGCCGGAGTTACAAATCCACGTGGTAGCGGAACGGCCTGGAAAGGCCGGCCACAGCGGGTAATAGCCCCGTATGCGAAATCGCGTGGACTCCGAGACGATCACCCGAGTACTGCCGGACACGTGAAATCCGGTAGGAATCTGGGGGGACCACCCTCCAAGGCTAAATACTCCCTAGTGACCGATAGTGAACCAGTACCGTGAGGGAAAGGTGAAAAGCACCCCGAGAGGGGAGTGAAATAGTACCTGAAACCGTGTGCTTACAAGCAGTCGGAGCCCGGAAAGCCGAACCTTCGGGATCGGCAGGGTGACGGCGTGCCTTTTGTAGAATGAGCCAGCGAGTTACGGTGTGTGGCAAGGTTAAGCTTAAAGCGAGCCGCAGCGAAAGCGAGTCTTTAAACGGGCGCTCAGTCACACGTCGTAGACGCGAAGCCAGGTGATCTATCCATGGGCAGGCTGAAGCGGGGGTAAGACCCCGTGGAGGGCCGAACCCACTTCGGTTGAAAACGGAGGGGATGACCTGTGGATCGGAGTGAAAGGCTAATCAAACCTGGAGATATCTCGTTCTCCCCGAAATAGCTTTAGGGCTAGCCTCGGATGTTCAGTACCGGTGGTAGAGCACTGGATGGCCTAGGGGGCTTCACCGCTTACCGAAGTCAACCAAACTCCGAATGCCGGTACTCCAGAGTCCGGGAGTCAGACAGTGGGGGCTAAGCTTCATTGTCGAAAGGGAAACAGCCCAGACCGCCTGCTAAGGTCCCTAAGTTCCAGCTAAGTGGCAAAGGATGTGCGTTTGCTCAGACAACCAGGATGTTGGCTTAGAAGCAGCCATTCATTTAAAGAGTGCGTAATAGCTCACTGGTCAAGTGGACATGCGCCGACAATACACGGGGCTCAAGCTGGATACCGAAGCAGCGGACTTCGCCTTTGGCGGAGTGGTAGGGGAGCATTCTGTTCGGGCTGAAGTCGGCGGGTAACCGTCGGTGGACTGGACAGAAGAGCGAATGCTGGCATGAGTAGCGAGAGAAACGCGAGAAACGTTTCCGCCGTAAGCCTAAGGGTTCCTGGGCAAGGCTAATCCTCCCAGGGTCAGTCGGGAGCTAAGGCGAGGCCGCGAGGCGTAGTCGATGCACAACGGGTAGACATTCCCGTACCACTGGTAGCGCGTTAACACCGATGGGGTGACGGAGAAGGGTAGCTGAGCCGGGCGTTGGTTGTCCCGGTGAAAGGCCGTAGGGTGTGGGATAGGCAAATCCGTCCCACGTGAAGCCCGAGAGCTGATGACGAGGCGATTGAGCCAGAGTCAGTGATCCCATGCTTTCAAGAAAAACCTCTAGGGAGTTCTACCGGTGCCCGTACCCCAAACCGACACAGGTAGGCAGGTAGAGAATACCAAGGCGATCGAGACAACTACGGTTAAGGAACTCGGCATAATGGCTCCGTAACTTCGGGAGAAGGAGCACCCTGGACTGTGATCACCTTCGCGGTGTGAGCGGCCTGGGGTCGCAGTGAAACGGCCCAAGCGACTGTTTACTAAAAACACAGGACTCTGCTAAGTCGTAAGACGACGTATAGGGTCTGACGCCTGCCCGGTGCTGGAAGGTTACGAGGAGGGGTCAGCCGCAAGGCGAAGCTCTGAATCTAAGCCCCAGTAAACGGCGGCCGTAACTATAACGGTCCTAAGGTAGCGAAATTCCTTGTCGGGTAAGTTCCGACCTGCACGAATGGCGTAACGACTTGGGCGCTGTCTCAACCGTAGACTCGGCGAAATTGTACTATTCGTGAAGATGCGAATTTCCCGCGGTAGGACGGAAAGACCCCGTGAACCTTTACTACAGCTTGACATTGATCTTTGGTTTGCCGTGTAGAGGATAGGTGGGAGACTGTGAAGCGGGGGCGCCAGCCCTCGTGGAGCCAACCTTGGAATACCACCCTCGACAGGCTGGAGATCTAACCCCGTGCCGTGAATCCGGGCGGGGGACCGTGTCAGGTGGGTAGTTTGACTGGGGCGGTCGCCTCCCAAAATGTAACGGAGGCGCGCGTAAGGTCCGCTCAGAACGGTTGGCAATCGTTCGTAGAGTGCAAGAGTATAAGCGGGCTTGACTGCGAGACCTACAAGTCGAGCAGACACGAAAGTGGGCTCTAGTGATCCGGCGGCTCAGAGTGGAATGGCCGTCGCTCAACGGATAAAAGGTACTCCGGGGATAACAGGCTGATCTTGCCCAAGAGTCCATATCGACGGCAAGGTTTGGCACCTCGATGTCGGCTCATCGCATCCTGGGGCTGTAGTAGGTCCCAAGGGTATGGCTGTTCGCCATTTAAAGCGGTACGCGAGCTGGGTTTAGAACGTCGTGAGACAGTTCGGTCCCTATCCACCGTGGGCGCAAGAGACTTGAGAGGATCTGTCCCTAGTACGAGAGGACCGGGATGGACGAACCTCTGGTGTACCAGTTGTCATGCCAATGGCACCGCTGGTTAGCTACGTTCGGTCGGGATAACCGCTGAAAGCATCTAAGTGGGAAGCCCACCTCAAGATGAGGTCTCTCACCGGGTAACCGGGTAAGGCCCCTCGTAGACTACGAGGTTGATAGGCCGCAGGTGTAAGCGCAGCAATGCGTTCAGCCGAGCGGTACTAATCGGCCGAGGTCTTGATCTTCTATCCTGACGTTCGAGCAAGCGCTATGCAGCTCTCAGGGTGCGGACGCACCCGGGCGCTGCTGTTTGACAGACGCATATACGCGTCCGTCGGCTTGAGAGCCGCCGGATGTGTTCAGTGGTTATGGCGGAGGGGGTACACCCGATCCCATCCCGAACTCGGCAGTTAAGCCCTCCAGCGCCGATGGTACTGCGGCAGCCGCCGTGGGAGAGTAGGACGCTGCTGAACACATCCGGCGGCTCTTGCCGTCACATCCGTATCCGCCCGCATTGGCATGGCGGTCGCTGACGCGTACATGACCGGATCGGTAATGATTGTGATAACCTTGTCGGACCGATGGTCCGAACGGCCCGGCCTCGCGTGCAGCTGGGGACGGGATGCGAGAGGAGAAGACCCGATGAAGGAACAGGTGCAGGCAGCTCTCGACAAGATCCGTCCCGCCCTGCAGGCTGACGGCGGGGACGTGGAGCTCGTCGACGTCGAGGACGGCGTCGTCAAGGTCCGGCTCGTGGGCGCGTGCCGCGGTTGCCCGATGTCGCAGATCACGCTCGCCAACGGTGTCGAACGCGTCCTCAAGGAAGAGGTTCCCGAGGTCGTTCGCGTCGAGCCTGTCTGACACCCCTCCTCCAGATGTACAGCGGACGTCGTCCCAACGGGCGGCGTCCGTCGCTCTTCCTGCGGTTCCCGACGGCGGATGCCAGCCGCTCGGAGCGCGTGTGCGGCCGTTCGTCCGGCCGGCGTTGACGCACTATATCTGGGGGCACCAGAATGAACGAGCCCGATATGTTGTGCGCGGGCTGTCCGTCGCGGGGTGGGCGGCGGGCGCGGGGGCATGGGCCAGACGCAGCCGTGCATCGGAGGAGGGCCTGAGATGTCTGAAGCACGCGAGTCCACGACGTATTCCAGGGCGATCGACGAGACGCTCTCGCCGAACTCCCTGAAGGTCCTGCAGCGCAGGTACCTCATGAAGGACGAGGCCGGTGCCCCGGCCGAGAAGCCGTCGGACATGTTCATCCGCGTCGCGGAGAACATCGCCTCCGCCGAGCGCGCGTACGGGGCCGGCGACGAGGGTGCGGCGGCCGTCGCGGCGGACTTCTACGACCTCATGACCTCTCTCGATTTCCTCCCCAATTCTCCGACGCTCATGAACGCCGGCAGGGATCTCCAACAGCTCTCGGCGTGTTTCGTCTTGCCCGTGGAGGACTCGATGGAGTCGATCTTCGAGGCGGTGCGCGACACGGCGATAATCCACAAGTCGGGTGGTGGCACGGGCTTCTCGTTCTCGAGGCTTCGTCCGGGCGGCGACATGGTGCGCTCGACCCAGGGTGTCAGCAGCGGCCCCGTGTCGTTCATGCGTGTCTTCAACCAGGCCACTGAAGCGGTCAAGCAGGGCGGGACGCGTCGCGGGGCGAACATGGGGGTACTCCGCGTCGACCATCCGGACATCCTCGGCTTCATCGAGTGCAAGGCCGACGGCGACTTCTCGAACTTCAACATCTCGGTCGCCGTCACGGAGGCGTTCATGGACGCCGTCCGCGCAGGTACGGGCTACGAGCTGCGCAATCCGCGCGATGGGAAGGTCGCGGGCGAGCTCGACGCTCGCGACGTATACGAGCGGATCGTCGACATGGCGTGGGCGACCGGGGATCCCGGGATCGTCTTCATCGACCGCATCAACCGCGACAACCCGACGCCTCGGCTAGGGGACATCGAGTCGACGAACCCCTGTGGAGAGCAGCCCCTTCTGCCGTACGAGGCGTGCAACCTGGGTTCGGTGAACCTCGCCCGTTTCTCGACGATGCGGGAGGGACAGCCCGACGTCGACTGGGACCGCCTCGCGGACGTGGTCCACCGCGGCGTGCGCTTCCTCGACGATGTGATCGACGTGAACGAGTACCCGCTCGAGCGGATCGCCGAGCTGGCGCGCGGCAACCGCAAGATCGGTCTCGGCGTCATGGGTTGGGCGGACATGCTCGTCCTCATGGGCATCGCGTACGACTCCGAGGAAGCGGTGGCGCTCGGGGAGAAGGTCATGGGCTTCATCCAGGCGGAGGGGAGGCTCGCTTCGTCGAAGCTCGCTGAGGAGCGTGGCGTCTTCCCGAACTTCGAAGGCTCGGTCTACGACACCCGGGACGGCATGCGCGTCCGAAACGCCACGGTCACGACCATCGCGCCGACGGGCACACTCTCGATCATCGCCAACTCCTCATCGGGTATCGAGCCCCTCTTCGCCGTGAGCTACGTGCGCACCGTGATGGACAACGACCGGCTCGTCGAGGTCAACCCCATCTTCGAGGACATGGCTGTCAAGCAGGGCTTCTACAGTCGGGAACTGATGGCGCTCATAGCGGAGCACGGCTCCGTGCGAGGCGTCGACGAGGTGCCGGTCGAGCTGCAGCGGACGTTCGTCACGGCGCACGACATCGTTCCCGAGTGGCACGTGCGCATGCAGGCCGCGTTCCAGACGTACACCGACAACGCCGTGAGCAAGACGGTCAACTTCCCGAACGAGGCCACTCCCGAGGACGTCCGCCGCGTCTACGACCTCGCTCACGAACTCGGCGTGAAGGGCGTGACGATCTACCGCGACGGCAGCAAGGAGAACCAGGTCCTCTCGACCGGGAAGACGGGCAAAGCGGGCGAGCCCGCTGCCGCCGCGCGTCCGGGAGAGCTCGAGCCGCGTCCGCGGCCGACCGTCACCGCCGGGCGGACAGAGAAGATCCAGACCGGGTGCGGGAACCTGTACATCACCATCAACTCCGACGAGCACGGTCTGTGCGAGATCTTCACCTCGATGGGGAAGTCCGGCGGATGCGCGGCGTCTCAATCGGAGGCGCTCTCCCGCATGATCTCGATGGCTCTGCGCGCCGGTGTCGACCCGGTGGCGATCGTGAAGCAGATGCGCGGCATCCGTTGCCCGAGCCCTGCTTGGGCGACGGGCGGCAAAGTCCTTTCCTGCGCCGACGCGGTGGGTATCGCGCTCGAGCACTTCCTCGAGTGGCAGGCGACGGGGAAGGCGAGCGTCGGGGTCGCGAAGACGTCCGACAACCTCGACTACCTGTCGGGTGCGTGTCCGGAGTGCGGCGGCGCCGTGGAGCACGAGTCGGGATGCATGGTCTGCCGCGCGTGCGGCTACAGCAAGTGCGCGTGAGGCGGTCTCGGCCGTGATCCTCTCCGATCGCACCATAAAGGAGCAGATGCTCGCCGGACGCGTCCGGATAGAGCCGTGCGACCCGGACGACATCCAGCCGAGCAGCGTCGACCTCCACCTCGGACCCAGATTCCAGGTCTTCCGCAACTCGCGGTACCCGTACATCGACCCTTCCCGCGAGCAGGACGGTCTCATGGACCTCGTCACGGCCAGCGCGGGAGAGCCGTTCGTGCTCCACCCGGGCGAGTTCGTCCTTGGCGCGACCGTCGAACGCGTAGGGTTGCCGGACGACATCGTGGCGAGACTCGAGGGCAAGTCCTCACTCGGACGGCTCGGCCTTCTCATCCATTCGACCGCGGGCTTCGTCGACCCCGGATGGGAGGGGACACTCACCCTCGAGTTGAGCAATGTGGCGAATCTCCCCATCGTGCTGACGCCCGGCATGGCGATCGGGCAGATCTCGTTCATGCGTTTGACGAGCGCGGTCGATCGGCCCTACGGCACCCCGGGGCTCGGGAGCCGCTACCAGGGGCAGTCAGACCCTACGCCGAGCAAGGCATGGCGCGGACGTTAGCCCGGCCTTCATAGGATCTTCTCGAGCAGGACCACGTCGAGATAGCGGCCGAATTTGTAGCCGACCTCGTGAAGCGTCCCTGCTTGCGCGAACCCCTTGCGCTCCGAGAGCGCGAGGCTCGCGGTGTTCTCGGAGCAGACCCGGGCGACGAGGACGTGTAGGCCGATGTCGCGAGCGCGACGCTCGAGCTCGTCGGCGAGCGCGCCTCCGATGCCCCGGCCGAGACTCGACCGCTCGACGTAGATCGACACCTCGGCGGTGCCGTCGTAGGCCGGTCTGTCGGACCACGAGGAGAGCGACCCCCAGCCGATCACCACGTCGTCCTCGACCGCCACCACCACGGGGTGCCGGGGATCATGGGCCGCGAGCCAACGCATGCGCTGTTCATCGGTCTGGGGCTCGGTGTCGAAGGTGGCGGTGGTGTCCGTCACCGCCTGGTTGTACACGAGTGCGATGTCGTGAGCGTCCTGCGAGGTGGCGAGTCTGATGGTCACGCCCATTTCGTCCCTCGCTCTCGGTCGTCCGCCCCTGGACATGATAGCGCCCGGCGGCATCGTCGCCGCCGGGCGCCAAGACGGGTCGGGCAGGGCTACTCCGCGATGATGCGCATGGCGTCGTCGCGGTACGCGTCCATGACGTACGGGATGCCAGAGACCTCGGACGCCTCGCGCGTGAGCGCCATGATGTCCGCGCGGCTCACGGACGGCACCGTGAAGCAACGCGCGCCGGCCATGAGCTGCTGCAGGCCGACCTTGAGCTTGTCGGCGAAAGTGTAGAACGCGATCGCGCCGAGTGGCATGGCGTCCGCGTCGGCGCCGAACTCGGCCTTGATGTTCTCGTAGGCGACGAAGATCTCCTCCTTCGTCGTGCCGAACTGGGAGACGTTCTTCGGGAGGTCGCCCTCGGCCATCCACACGCCTATGTTCTTGCCGACGAATCCCGGGATCATGAGCGCACGGCCCATGCAGACCGCTTTCACGTGAGGGGCTCCCATGGCCAGCACTTTGAAGATGTGGTCCTCGGAGGAGAAGCCGCCCGCGATGGCGATATCGGGCACCCAGTCGCCCTTCGCGGCGAGCGCCTCGCACAGCTCGTGGGCCATGCTCTGCAGATAGAACGTCGGGACGCCCCACTCCTCCATCATCCGCCACGGGCTCATACCCGTGCCTCCCGGGGCTCCGTCGATCGTGAGCAGGTCGATCCGGTTCTCGGACGACCACTTGATCGCCATCGCGAGCTCCCGCATGGAGTAGGCGCCGGTCTTGAGCGTGACGCGCTTCGCGCCGAGCGAGCGCAGGCGCGCGACCTCCGATGCGAATCCTTCGCGGTCGATGAAGCCGAGGCGGCTGTGGCGCTCGAACTGCCGCAGAGCGCCGTCACGATGCGCCGCCTGGTTCGCGGCGTCGGAGGGGTCCGGCGTCACGCAGTAGCCGCGCCGCTGGAGCTCGAGAGCCCGATCGAGGTCCGAGACCTTGATCTCGCCGCCGATGCACTTGGCGCCCTGACCCCACTTGAGCTCGACGCATTCCACTCCGAGCTTCTCGACGACGTACTCGGCGACGCCGAGCCGTGTGTCCTCGACGTTCATCTGCACGAGGATGTCGCCGTATCCCTGGTGGTAGCGGCGGTACGACTCCACGCGACGGCGCATGTCGGGCGACTCGACGACCTTGCCCTTGGAGTCGCGCTCTAGGCCGGGGTCGATGCCGCACACGTTCTCGCCGCAGACGAGAGAGACGCCGGAGATGGCGGCGCCTACCGCGAAGTGCTCCCAGTTCTTGCGGGCGATCTCGGTCGAGCCGAGGGCGCCGGTGAAGATGGGCATCCGCATCTTCACGGGATTCTTGGTCCCGTACGACGTCCCTGTGTCGACGGAGGGGAAGAGCGTGTTGTCCGAATCGCCCTCAGCGCCTCCGGGAAGCCCTTTGGCCCCGAACGCGTAGCCGAAGATGTTCAGGTGCGAGTAATCGACCGGGTAGTCCTTGTCGCCGCCGGCGGTGACTTCGCCGAAAGGCCCAGGATAGATGACCTCGCGGCCGCGGAACGAGGCCTTGAAGACCTCGCAGTTACCGCGGCAGCCGTCGACGCAACGCGAGCACAGGCCGGAACCCGGCACCACGTCCCGCGAGCGGTTCGATGTCTGGGTCGCGTCGTTCCCGTTGGGTCTTTGGAGCGTCATGCTTCTCTCCCTCACACTCGTGATTGACGGCTTCGCGGGTGCCCGCTGAAAGCGCACCGCGGTGGCGTCATTGTAACGGTTGTGTAATCTGTTAGAAACACAGCAGAAAAGCGAATGAAACACGACCACCGACCCGCCTCGGTCGCCGCGGCGCCGAGGTGAGGCCACGGGCGCGGCGCGAGCCGGCCCCGACGAGACGGAGGCACGGATGCCCGAAGCCCTGCGCGAAGACGCCGTGAAGGCCATCAAGGACAAGAAGATCGAGTTCATCCACCTCTGGTTCACCGATGTGCTGGGGTTCCTGAAGAGCTTCACCATCGACGTCGAGGAGCTCGATCTCGCCATGTCCGAGGGGATGGGCTTCGACGGCTCCTCCATCCAGGGCTTCGCTCGCATCCAGGAGTCCGATATGGTCGCGCTGCCCGATCCTTCGACCCTGCAGATCCTCCCTTGGAGGACCGGCGGGCAGCTCGTCGCCACGATGTTCTGCGACATCCTCCGTCCTGATGGCACCGCATACGAATGCGACCCGAGGTTCGTGTTGCGGCGTCAAGTCGAGCGCGCCTCGGCGCTCGGGTACACGTTCTACATCGGACCGGAACTCGAGTACTACTACCTGCGCAGCGATCGCGAACTCGAGGTGCTCGACCACGCGGGGTACTTCGACCAGACCACGCGCGACCTCGCCGTCGACCTGCGCAAGGACACCGTGCGGGCGCTGAAGCGCTTCGGTATCCAGGTAGAGTACAGCCACCACGAGGTCGGCCCGAGCCAGCACGAGATCGACCTGCGCTACTGCGAGGCGACGAAGATGGCGGACAACGTAATGACCTACCGTCTCGTGGTGAAGGAGGTCGCGCAGCTGGCGAACGTCTACGCGACGTTCATGCCGAAGCCGATCTACGGGCAGGCGGGGAGCGGCATGCACGTCCATCAGTCGCTGTTCCGGGGCGAGGAGAACGCGTTCTACGACGCGGCGGACCCCTACCACCTTTCGCCGATCGCGAAGTCCTACGTCGCGGGCCTTCTGCGTCACGCACGGGAGATCTGCGCGGTCACCAACCAGTGGGTCAACTCGTACAAGCGTCTCGTCTCGGGATACGAGGCGCCCGTCTACATCTGCTGGGCCGACCGGAACAGGTCCGCCCTGGTGCGCGTTCCGATGTACAAGCCCGGCAAGGAGAAGGCGACACGCGTCGAGTTGCGCTCTCCCGATCCGGCGTGCAACCCCTACCTCGCGTTCGCGGTCATGCTCGCCGCCGGGCTCGAGGGTATCGAGAAGGGCTATCAGCTACCTGAGCCCGTCAGCGACAACATCTACGAGATGTCGGACGAGGGAAGGGCCGCTCTCGGCATCGCCTCGCTGCCGGAGGACCTGTACGAGGCGATCCGCGTCATGGAGTCGAGCGAACTGGTGCGCAATGCGCTGGGGGACCAGGTCTTCGAGTGGTTCATCCGCAACAAGCGGATGGAATGGGACAAGTACCGCACACGGGTCACGCCGTTCGAGATCGAGGAGTACCTGCCGATCCTGTGACGCCTCGCCTCGCGGGGATCAGAGTCCCTTCGTCACGCGGCTCACGAGCGACGTGGGGACGAAGCCGGCGAGGTACTTGCCCGTGGGCGACTCCATGAACGGCAGCCATCTGAGCTTCCTCGCGATGTTGCGCCGGACGTCGTGCGTTGCGTTCGCGTACCCCTCGAGCGCGTCGGCGGGGTCGTGACCGGCGATCGCCAGTCCCGCTAGGCGCCCGGTGTTCATCGCGTAGGAGATCCCTTCACCCGAAGTGGGCGACATGAAGCCGCCCGCTTCGCCGGCGAGGAGCACACGGCCGACCCCGGGGACGACGTCGTGGGGCGAACGGACGGACAGCGCCACGCTTGCCTCGCGCGAGATGGTCTCACCGAGTTGCGGGATGGTCTCGCGCAGGATCCCCAAGGCCATGTCCTGTTTCAGGTGGGGGCGCTTCGTGCGGGGGTAGAAGACCGAGCCCACGATGGCGCGACCGCCTTTGGGGACGACGTAGGAGTACGCGTAGGAGTCACCTATGCCGCGCATGTAGATGCAGTCGAAGAACGGTTCGAGCGGTCCGCGCAGTTTCACGAAGTCCTGTAGGGTCACGTACGTCGCGGTCGCCCCGACACCGAGCGTCCGGCGCACCGCCGAGCGCGCGCCGTCGGCGCCGACGAGGTTCGCGCACGTCACCTCGTGCGTGGCGTCCGGCGTGCGCAGGGTGGCCACGACGCCGTTCGCGTCCTGCGTGAGAGTCTCGAGGGCGCACGGTGCGATCACCTCGACCCAGTCGTCGAGAAGGTCGAGAAGCCATACGTCGAAGGCGCGCCGGTCGACGTTGATGAATCGCAGCCCTGTCGGCTTGCGGATGCCCCGGTCCCAGTCGACATATCGGAAATTGACGTGACGAGGGTGCAGGACGAGGGAATCGGGGAGGCTGCCGACGGGTGTCAGGAACGACTGCGCATACTCGTTGAGCATGCCTCCGCAGCTCTTGTCCCTTGGTACAGGTGAGGCGTCGACGAGCAGGACGGACCCGCGCGCGGACGCCTCCTTGGCCGCCCACACGCCCGCGGGACCCGCGCCCACGACGACGGTGTCGTATCGCCGCATGCGCGGCGTGTCTCCGATCGCCTTCAAGGTTCTCCCCTCACGGCACCGGGAATGCCGCCCCGTGCCGGCGGGGCGAACGGGAGTATGTTAGTCGACCCGGCGTCCGAAGGGAAACCCTCGCCGTCGGCGGGCGGGAGACGCTTCGGCGCCCGGCACGGTGCGTGCTAGGATGTGGCGCATCGGACGAAGGAGGCCGCGCGATGGGCGCATGCTGGACGCAGCGAGGCTGCGACGAAGAGATGCAGGCGGACTGCCCGCACTCGAACGAGCTTGCCGACCGCTGCCCGGCCAAGTGCGCGTTCGCGTTCTGCGTGAAGCCTTCGTACATCGCGACGGCCGATCCCGCGCTCATCTTCTCCACGGAAGTCGATCGGGAGACGGCGATCAAGGAGACGTGTATGTCGTGCGCGTTCTTCCTCCGGAACGGCCCGCGGCTCGACGGATGACGAGCGCGGCCGATGCGGTCGGCGGGGCGCTGCGGGAGTTCGGCGAGGAGCTCACGGCAGCCCGCGCCGCGCAGGTCGGCGGAGCCTTCACCGACGATCCGCGTGCCGACGACTTCCTGAAGGCGAGTCCCGAGGCGTTCCTTATCGGCGTGCTCTTCACGCAGGGCGTGCGCGCGGAGCGCGCGTGGGCGGCCCCATGGGCGTTGCGCGAGCGGCTCGGCCATCTCGACATGAGACGGCTCGCTGACGAGCCCGAGGCCGTCGCCGCGGCAGTGGCGTCTCCGCCCGCCCTACACCGGTTCGTCGGGACCCTCCCGCGATGGATCTCCTCCGCGGCGCGACGGCTGCTCGACTCCTACGGCGGGGACGCGACGCGCATCTGGGCGGCGGGCAGCGGCGTCGCGGAAGTGACGGCGCGTCTCGAGGCGTTCGACGGCATCGGGCGCAAGAAGGCGGCGATGACCGTCGAGATCCTTCGCAGGCACTTCGGCGTGGACCTCATCGACGAGCAGTGCGGACGCGTCGCCTACGACGTGCACGTGCGGCGCGTCTTCCTGCGCAGCGGCCTCGTCGACTCCGACACGCCCGAGGCGGTCCAGCAGGCGGCGCGGCGTGCGTCTCCCGCTTGTCCCGGTCTTCTCGACCTGCCCGCCTGGCTCGTCGGTCGGCAGTGGTGCCGGCCCCAGTCCCCCGAGTGTGAGGCGTGCAGGCTCGGCGAGGTGTGCGCGCGGCGCGTCGATCTCGGCGTGCGCGGCGTCGGTGTCCGCGGCGCTGGCGGGCCTCAGTCGAGCGGGCGGAAGAGCAGCCCCGAAGGCAGTTTGGGATAGAAGTACGTCGACTTCTGGGGCATGGTCTCTCCCCCGAGCGCGACATCGCGCAATTGCTCCATGCGCGTCGCGTTCATGATGAACGCGACGTCGCGCGTGCCCACCATCTCCAGCGCCTCATGCGCGTCCTTCACGAACGTCAGACGCTCGAGAGTCTCCGGTCTGTCGGGGTGGATGCCGAGCAGGGGCGAGAGCACCAGTTCCTGGAGCACCGCTACATCGAGCGACTTCCAGGCGGGGGACATCGGTCCCGGTATCGCTGCGACCGGGTCGACGTCCGGGCGCAGAGAAGCGATGCGGACGGTCCCCTCACGCGTCTTCACGATGAAGGTCGGACGCCGCGCCGAAGAGAGTCGCACCGCCGGGTGGCCGGTCGGGGCGTCCTCGACATCGAAATAGGGAGCGAGACCGGTCCAGAAGGCTTCGGGGTCGAAGGGCCCAGTGGCGTCGGCGACGCGATGTGTCGGCAGGACCACGAGGTCCGGGTCGTCCATGTTCACGAGGGCCATCATCACGGCGTCGTAGGCCGGGTCCCGAGGCGTGACGCCCGCTGAGGCGTCCGCGGCGCGCCGTTCGTCCCGATAGGCGAGCGCCGTGGTGTACCTGTGGTGGCCGTCCGCGATGAAGAGATGTCTGGCGGCGAAGGTGTCGGTGATCCCGGCGACGATGTCCGCGTCGCGGATCGCCCACACTCGGCTCGCGACGCCGTCGTCGTCTCTCGACTCGACGAGGACGGGACCACGCGTCGCCATCTCGAAAGTGGAGTCGGTCTCGCCGGCGGGGTCGGAGAAGAGTCCGAAGACGGGGCTCAGGTTCGCCGAGCAAGACCTGGTGATCTCGAGCCGATCCGCGAGAGCCTTGGGGAGCGTGCGCTCGTGCGGGAGGACGATACCGGCCGAGAACGGCTCGAGGCCGACAGCGGCGACGAACGCCCGTCGACGCACGACCCGCTTGCCGAGGTCGTACCGCTGTTCGAGCACGTAGATCGAGGGCGACGCGTCGTACATGAGGACACCGCTCTCGCGCCACGAGCGCCACGTGCGCCCGGCGTTCGCGTACCGGTAGTCCGGCGATGCCGGGTCGTCCGCGCCTTCAGGAAGCTCCAGAGCGACCACGTTGCGGGAGTCGGCGGCGAGCAGAGCGGCGCGGTCCGCGGGCGAGATGACGTCATAGGGCGGTGCCGTGCGGTGGGTGATGTCGGTACCGGTGCTGCGGGCGTAGAGCACGGCGCGGAAGGGGCGGACTGCAGCCACGAAGCTCCCTCACTCGGGTGTCCGAGAAAGTCTAACCGAGCAGCGCGCGCAAGGCGAGGAACGCGGCGACGCCGACGAGCGTCGCTCCGAGGAAGCTGCGCGTGCGGTGGAAGACGAACGCGGTCGGCAGCGCGGCGAGCAAGCGGGGGTTGTCCAGACCCAGGACGAGGCGACCTTCGGGCCGGAGCACCGCGACTGCGACGAGGGCGGCCATGACCGAGACCGGAACGTACGAGAGCCATCGCTCCAGCGGCTTGGGAAGGCGCAGACGCGACACGAGCGCGATGGGGAGGAAGCGCACCGTGTAGTTCGCGACGGCCATCGAGGCGACGACGGCCCAGACGTAGCTCGCGCTCATCGGTCGATCACCGTCGCGACGGTCGCGGTCGCGAGTGTCGCTACGACGATGTACCAGGTCCCGGGGAGGACGCCCGCGAGCACGATCGCGAGGACGGCGGCGAGCACGCCCGCGAGGACGCGCTTGCGGTCCTCGGCCTGCCCGACGAGCAGGGCCGTGAACATCGCCGGCATCGCGAAGTCGACTCCCCAGCGGGAAGGGTCGCCGACGAGCGATCCGCCGAGGGCGCCGACCGCGGTGCCGGCCACCCATCCCAGCCAGGCGATCGCACCGACGCCCGCCATCGTCCACGGGTCGCCGAAACCTCGACGCAGGTCGTCGATGTTGACCGCGAAGGTCTCGTCGGTCATCGAGAAGGCGAGCGCGGCCTGACCGGCGAGCGGCGTCCTCCTCAGGTGCGGTGCGAGGGTCGCCCCGAAGAGCACGTAGCGCAGGTTGACCACCGTCGTCGCGGTGATGACCGCCACGACCGGGGCCGCTGCGTGCATGAGCGAGAGTCCGATGAACTGTCCCGCGCCGGCCAGCGCCGTCGCGGAGGATGCCACGGCCTGCCATGCGGTCAGCCCGTACGACGTAGCGAGGACTCCGTAAGCGGCGCCGACTGGCGCGTAGCCGAGCAGGATGGGAAGACCGAGTCGCGCGCCGCGCGACAGGCGCTGCCGGGGCGTCGACGGCGATCCGAGGCTCTGGGCTGGGGCCGACATGCCGGCCATCCTACCACATGGCCATGGAGGCCTCGGGAGCGGTATGATACTTGCAGAGGCACCATCAAGGAGGCGGTCGCGATGGAGTTCTCGGTCATCTGCCCGAAAGATGGACGTGTCGAGGTCAGCCTCGAAGACATCTCGTCGGTCTCTTTCGGTGACGCCGAATCCGTGAACATCGTCTTCTCCTGCCCGCAGTGCGGGGAGGAGATCCGTGTGACCATCCGCATGTCGAGCATGCTCGTGACCTCCGTCGACCTCTCGATGTTCGCCGAGGACGAGCCGTCGCACGACGACGCTCCCAGCGTGTTCAGACCGCACGAGCGGCGTCTTCGGTCCGCCTCGGCCGAGCCGTGCGATGTCGACCCTTCCGAGCGTCGGCGCATCGACGACTATTGCGAGTACTTCCGGCGTCAGCTCGCCGAGGTCGACGACGTCGAGAGGATGCTCTCCGAGATCGACGCCCGCTAGCGGTTCCGGCGGGCGCGGTCCGCGATCGCGAGCGGCGCGACGAGAGCGAGGCCCGCGACGAACCCTCCGATGTGCGCGAACCACGCGACACCTCCGCTCGCCGCGACCGCGGGATCGAGCGAGAGCGCGCCGTTGGCGAGTTGCAGGACGAACCAGAAACCGATGACGACGAAAGCCGGCAGGCGCGCGATCTCCAGGAAGAAGAAGACCGGGACGAGTGTGAGCACCACCGCCCCAGGGAAGAGCACGAGGTAGGCTCCGAGCACGCCCGCGATGGCGCCGGAGGCCCCGAGGGTGGGCATGGCGGACGTCGGCGAGGCGAGCGTCTGTGCCGCGGTGGCCGCGATGCCCGCGGTGAGGTAGAAGCCGAGGAAGGGGAGGGAGCCGAGCCGGTCCTCGATGTTGTTGCCGAAGATCCACAGGTAGAGCATGTTGCCCCCGATGTGCAGCCAGCCGGCGTGCATGAACATCGCCGCGAAGACGGTAAGCCACTGCGAGGGTGAGAACGGCGAGGCGAGGAAGCGTGCCGGGACGAACGCGTTGGAGACGATGAACGCGGGGAGCGCGTCGCGGGGGACGCCCAGCTCCACCGCGAAGACGGCCGCGTTCGCGAGGATGATCGCGACGGTCATCCAGGGCACTCGCCGGGTGGGATTGTAGTCGCGCAGGGGGATCAAGCGTCGGACTCCTCTGGTACCATGTGGTGGGCGTCCGGGGAGGCGCTCTCCGTATCCAAGTGTAGCGTAGGCGCTCGGCCGGGCTCGTCTCGACGACGGAGCTCTCGAGTTCGAGGAGGAAACATGTCTCAGGTGGTGTTCGGCTGCATCGGGATCATCCTGGTGCTCATCGTCATCGGCCTGGCCGGAGTGATCGGCATCTACAACCGGCTGGTCGTCCTGCGCAACCGCGTGGACAACGCCTGGTCGCAGATCGACGTGCAGCTGCGCCGCCGCTACGACCTCATCCCGAACCTCGTCGAGACGGTGAAGGGTTACGCGTCGCACGAGAAGGAGACGCTCGAGAAGGTCACCGAGGCCCGCAACATGGCGATGAACGCCCAGAACGTGAAGGACCAGGGCCAGGCGGAGAACATGTTGTCGTCGACCCTGAAGTCGCTGTTCGCGGTCGCCGAGGCCTATCCGGACCTGAAGGCGAACCAGAACTTCCTCATGCTCCAGGAGGAGCTGGCCGGGACCGAGGGCAAGATCTCGTACGCGCGCCAGTTCTACAACGACTCGGTCATGAGCTACAACACGGCCACCCAGACGTTCCCGACGAACCTGCTCGCCGGCATGTTCGGCTTCGCCGAGCGCGACTACTTCGAGATCGAGGCCGCCGCCAAGGAGCCGGTCAAGGTCCAGTTCTAGCTCATGTACGACCAGATATCCTCGAACAAGTTCAAGAGCGTGGCGATCGTCGCGGTCTTCGTGGCGCTCGTCCTCGGGCTCGGATGGGTCTTCGGGCGAGCGACGAACTGGGGCTGGGGCGGGTTCGCGCTCGCGCTCGGCGTCGCGTTCGCCATGGCGTGGGGGTCGTACTGGTACTCCGACCGTCTCGTGCTGGCGATGAGTCACGCGCGTCCCGTCGACAAGGCGACCGAGCCCTACGTGGTGAACACCGTCGAGGGTCTCGCCATCGCCGCGGGGCTTCCCATGCCGCGCGCTTACGTCATCGACGACCCCGCGCCCAACGCGTTCGCGACCGGACGCGACCCCGCGCACGCCGCGATCGCCGTCACGACGGGTCTCGTGAGCAAGCTGGACCGTCTCGAACTCGAGGGCGTCATCGCGCACGAACTCGCGCACGTGAAGAACTACGACACGCTCGTCTCGACCCTCGCGGCGGTGCTCGCAGGCACCGTGGCGCTGCTCTCGGACTGGCTGCTGCGCAGCTTCTGGTGGGGCGGCGGCCGGCGCCGCAGCAGCGAGGAGGGCGGCGCGCAGGTGCAGGCGGTCTTCATGGTGCTCGGACTGGTGTTGGCGATACTGGCGCCGCTCGTCGCGGTGATGCTACAGATGGCGATCTCGCGCAAGCGCGAGTACCTCGCCGACGCGAACGGTGCGCTCCTCACCCGGTATCCCGACGGTCTCGCGAGTGCGTTGCGAAAGATCGCGGCCGACACCAACCGGCTCTCGGTCGCGAACAAGGCGACGGCGTCGCTTTGGATCTACAACCCGCTGAAGGACATCGGCGGCCGCACGAACGCGATGTTCAACACCCATCCGCCCATCGAGGATCGCATCCGCCGGCTCGAGGCGATGTAGTCGTGGCGGTCTGGACGTACCCGGACATCGATCCCGTGCTCGCGCGGTTCGGGCCGTTCGTCGTGCGCTGGTACGGCCTCGCGTACGTCGCGGCTTTCGTGGCGGCGTACGTCGTGCTGCACATCCTCGACCGGCGCTGGGAGCTCGGGATCGGTGTCGACGACGAACTCTCGATCGTCCTCGCCGCGATCATCGGCGTCGTGGCGGGCGGACGGCTCGGATACGTCCTGTTCTACGGACTCCGCGACTACCTGAGCGACCCGCTGTCGGTCTTCGCTATCTGGGACGGCGGCATGTCGTTCCACGGAGGGCTCGCTGGCATCCTGCTCGCGGGCGTGTGGATGACGCGCAAGGGGCGCCTGCCCGTGTCGTTCCTGCGCCTGTGCGACGTCGGCGCGGTCGGCGCGCCGGCCGGGTTCCTCTTCGGCCGCCTGGCGAACTTCGTCAACGGCGAGTTGTGGGGGAGGGTCTCGGCGGCTCCGTGGGCGATGGTCTTCCCGGGAGGCGGTCCGCTGGCGCGCCATCCCTCACAGCTCTACGAGGCGCTGCTGGAGGGGGCCGTCCTCTGGACGGTCGTGCTGCTGCTCGCGCGGCGCAAACGACCCGAGGGCGAGATGCTCGGATGGCTGCTCACGCTCTACGGCGTCTTCCGCATCCTCGTCGAGACCGTGCGCGAGCCCGACCCTCAGCTGGGCTTCCTCTTCGGCGGCGTGACGATGGGGCAGCTGCTGAGCGTTCCGATGGTCGCCGTCGGCCTGTGGCTCCTCGTGCGCGTCCGGCGCGAGGGCGAGAAGGACGCGGTCTAGCTGTCGTCCGTGCAGATGCGGTCGGGCGCCTTCCAGCAGGGAGCTTCGCGGTCGAGACAGCGGACGCCCTCGCTCGCCCGCAGACGCTTCGCCGGGTCGCAGTGAGCGCAGTAGAACTGCGGGAACGTGCCGACGACGTCCTTGACGTCGGGGTCCGCGTACTGCCGATCGTCGGGTTGCTCGATCATGTGCAGCAGGTAGCAGGGCATGTCCACCGTCCGGTCCGGAGCAGGGCGCGGAAGCTTCGCTCCTCTAGTGTATCCTGCTGGACGACACATGAAGGAGGCATCGCCGAATGACCCGCTCCACGACCCGAGTCTCGAGCGCGCTCGCGCTCGCCATCCTGCTGCTCGTGCCCGGTTGCGCCGCGCCGAAGAAGGCGACCATCGGCTCCCCTTGGCCGCGCGCGGAACGCGAGCGCGTCGTCGAGCGTCCCGCCGAGCCGCCGCGCTGGCCGCTGACGGGCTTGCCCGCGCCGGACGAGGCGTCCACTCACGCGCGGGTCGTCTCGGTGAAGATCGAGAACTCGCGCCCGGCGCGCCCGCAGACGGGGCTCGACCAGGCGGACGTCGTCTACGAGACGCTCACCGAGGGCGGCATCACGCGGTTCAACGCGCTCTTCCAGTCGAAGGCACCTGCGGTCGTCGGTCCGGTGCGCAGCGCGCGCCTGTCGGACACGAACATCGTGCCGCAGTACGGGGCGCTCTTCGCCCACGTGGGAGGCAATTCCGGCGTCATCCGGCGCCTTCGCGCCCTGCACGTCCAGGACCTCGACCAGTACTTCAACCCCTCGCCGTACTGGCGCAGCAGCGCTCGGTCGATGCCGCACAACATGTACCTCTCGATCGTTCGGCTTCGCGCCCTCGCGCGGCGGAAGGGCTTCTCCGCCACGCAGTCCGTGACGCCGTTCGCCTTCGAGCGCGCGACCGCGCCCGCGACGAGTCCGGTCGCCGCGATCGAGGTCCCGTTCGCGCCCGACAACCGGGTCCAGTGGGCATGGGACGCCTCGAGCAAGTCGTACCTGCGCTCGATCGACGGACGTCCGCACATCGACAAGGAGACGCGCCGCCAATACCGTGCGACGAACGTCATCGTGCTGTGGACGCGGATCGACCAGACGGTCCGCGACCGGCTCGGCAACCCCACGCTCGAGATCCGTCTCACCGGTTCGGGCAGGGTCGCCGTCTTCCGGATGGGCCGCCGATACGACGGCACGTGGTCGGCGGGCGCCTCCGCCCCGCCGGTCCTGCGCGCCGAGGACGGGACTCTGCTGAGGCTGAGCCCGGGGACGACCTGGGTCCAGGTCCTTCCCACCTCGGTCAACATCTCGACGCGGTGAGCGGTTTGCCGCGGACGCGCGCGGTCTCGGTTGAACCATGTTCCGGGCGCGGGTAGAATCTCAAGGTCAAAGCCCCGTTCGTCCAGGGACGACAATGTCCCCGTCCCCGAGGAGTCGAGCATCGTGAGCGAGCGCAGTGAGAACGCGACCGGCACATCGCGCGTCAAGACCGGTCTTGCCGAGATGCTCAAAGGCGGCGTGATCATGGACGTCGTCACCGCCGAGCAGGCCAAGATCGCCGAGGACGCGGGCGCCGTCGCGGTCATGTCGCTCGAGCGGGTCCCGGCGGACATCCGGGCCGCGGGCGGCGTCGCGCGCATGGCCGACCCGACGAAGGTCACCGAGATCGTCGCTGCCGTGAGCATCCCGGTGATGGCGAAGTGCCGCATCGGCCATTTCGTCGAGGCGCAGATCCTACAGTCGCTCGGCGTCGACTACATCGACGAGTCGGAGGTGCTCACGCCGGCCGACGAGGAGCACCACGTGAACAAGTGGGACTTCACGGTGCCCTTCGTGTGCGGGTGCCGCAACCTCGGAGAGGCGCTCCGCCGGATCGCTGAAGGCGCCGCCATGGTGCGCACCAAAGGCGAGCCGGGCACGGGCAACGTCGTCGAGGCCGTCCGCCACATGCGGGCCGTGACCGACGAGATCGCGTGGGTAGCCGGGGTCCGCGGCGAGCAGCTCTTCGCGGCCGCGAAGGACCTGCAGGCGCCGTACGAGCTCGTGAAGTGGGTCGCCGAGAACCGCAGGCTGCCGGTCGTGAACTTCTCCGCGGGAGGGATCGCCACGCCCGCCGACGCGGCGCTGATGATGCAGCTCGGCTGCGACGGCGTCTTCGTGGGCAGCGGCATCTTCAAGAGCGGCGACCCAGCGAAGCGGGCGAAGGCGATCGTCGAGGCGACGACGCACTTCGAGGACGCCGACATCATCGCGCGCGTCAGCCGCGACCTCGGCGAGCCGATGGTCGGCATCAACATCTCCGACATCCCGGACTCGGAGCGCATGCAGGAACGTGGCTGGTAGCGTGGCGGACGGGGGCCGATAGCGTGAGTGTCGGCGTCCTCGCGCTGCAAGGCGCGTTCAGGGAGCACATCATGACGTTCGAGGCGCTCGGCGTCTCGGCCCTCGCCGTGCGTCTTCCCGAGCAGCTCGGCGACCTCACCGGGCTCGTCATCCCCGGAGGCGAGTCGACCGCGATCGGCAAGCTCATGGTCTCGTACGGCTTCTACGATCCCATCCGCCAGCAGGCCGGTGCGGGCATGGCCGTGTGGGGTACGTGCGCCGGCGCTATCCTCGTCGCCGACGAGGTCCTCGACAGCGTGCCCGGCCAGGAATCGCTCGGGCTGCTCGACGTCGCCGTGCGCCGCAACGCCTTCGGGCGGCAGATCGACTCCTTCGAGGCGGACCTCGACTTCGCGCACCTGCCCGGAGGCACGTTCCGCGGCGTCTTCATCCGCGCGCCGTGGATCGAGCGCGCCGGCGAG
This sequence comes from Coriobacteriia bacterium, assembly GCA_041658765.1. Classification (NCBI taxonomy): domain Bacteria; kingdom Bacillati; phylum Actinomycetota; class Coriobacteriia; species Coriobacteriia bacterium. The sequence goes on from JBAZZO010000001.1 coordinate 136,757, forward strand.
GGAGTCGAGACGCTCGCCTCGCACGAAGGCCGCATCGTCGCCGCTCGAAAGGGGAGCGTGATGGCCACGGCGTTCCATCCCGAGCTCACGGGCGACCCGCGCGTGCACAGGTACTTCCTCGATACCGTCATCGGCTCCTGACCCGGAGGGGACTCGCCATGTCCGGACATTCGAAGTGGGCGACGACGAAGCACCGCAAGGCGGCGCAGGACGCGAAGCGCAGCGCGTTGTTCAGCAAGCTGTCGCGCATAATCACCGTCGCCGCCAGGGCTGGAGGCGACCCGAGCCCGGACAACAACGCGAGCCTGGCCGCGGCCATCGCCAAGGCGAAGTCGTACAGCCTTCCGAGGGACAAGATCGAGGTAGCCATCGCCAAGGCTTTCGCAGCGGGCGCGGGCGCCGATTACGAGGAGGTCATCTACGAGGGCTACGGCACGGGCGGCGTCGCGATCTACGTCGAGTCGCTCACCGACAACCGCAACCGCACGGCCGCCGACGTCCGCAGCGCTTTCACGCGGGCGGGAGGCAACCTCGCCGCGACCGGCGCCGTCGCCTTCCAGTTCCAGCGCACGGGCGAGATCGTGATCGACAGGGCCGGCGCCCCGGACGAGGAGGAGCTCCTGCTCGCCGTCGCCGACGCGGGAGGGGACGACCTCGAGGACAACGACGAGGAGTACGTCGTCGTCACCGCGCCCGGCGAGGTATTGCGGGTGAAGGACGCGCTCGAGGCGGCGGGGATCGCGGTGCGCGGAGCCGAGCTGTCCATGCGGCCGGTGACGCCGGTCGCCGTCAGTGTCGAGACCGCGAAGAAGGTCCTGCGCCTGGTAGACACGCTCGAGGAGTCCGACGACGTCCAGGACGTCTACCACAACATGGAGATGACCGAGGAGATCGCGACCGCGCTCGACGCGTGACGGACGTGGCGCTACACTGAACATACGTTCGATTCACCCGCCGTCACGCGAGGGGAGCGCAGGTGATCATCCTCGGTATCGACCCCGGCCTCGCCGACACCGGCTGGGGGTTCGTCGAGGTCACCGGGAACCGGCTGCGCTGCGTGGACTACGGTTGCGTGAGGACCACCCCCTCCGAGAGCCTTCCGGCGCGGCTGAAGGCCATCCACGACGCGCTGGTCGCACTCATCGCCGAGCATCGTCCCGAGGAGTGCGCCGTCGAGAGCGTCTACCTCAAGGGGAACGCGCGCAGCGCGCTGGCGACAGGCCACGCTCGCGGGGCGGCGCTGCTCGCGACGGCCTACGCCGCCCTTCCGATGGAGGAGTACGCCCCTGCCGCCGTGAAGCTCGCGGTCGTCGGCAACGGCGCCGCGGACAAGGGCCAGGTCGCGTACATGGTGCGCGCGCTGCTCGGGCTAGGAAGCGAGCCGAAGCCCGATCACGCGTCCGACGCGCTGGCGGTCGCGATCTGCCACGCGAACAGCCGCGTGGCGCGCAACCGCGTCCGCGCAGCCGCGGGAGGCGCGCGATGATCGCCTTCCTCACCGGACGCGTCGCCCACAAGACGGCGTCGTGGTGCATCGTCGAGGTCGGCGGCGTGGGCTTCAAGCTCGCGATGTCGACGAGCTCGCTTGCAGCTCTGCCCGCGGAGGGCGACGAGGTCACCCTTCACACCTACCTGCACGTGCGCGAGGACGAGCTCTCGCTCTTCGGCTTCGAGTCGGTGATGGAGCGCGAGCTCTTCGAGCTGCTCATCTCGGTCTCGGGAGTGGGCCCGAAGGTCGCGCTCGCCGTGCTCTCATCCCTCGACCCCGAGGCGCTCACCGGCGCCATCGCCGGCGAGGACGTCGCGCTGCTGTCGTCGGTGCCCGGCATCGGGAAGAAGACCGCGCAACGTCTGATCATCGAGTTGAAGGACCGCTTCGACGCCGGCGTCGGGCCCTCAGCTGTGAGAGGTAGTGCGTCCGACGCGCTCTCCGGCGCGCGGGACGCACTCCTCGGTATGGGCTTCTCGGCCGCGGAGGCCGCCGCCGCGCTGCGCGAGGCCCCGGCGGGTGCGGGCGACGCGGAGCTGCTGCGTCACGCGCTCAAGCGCCTGGGGTCCGGCCGGTGAGTGGGGAGGAGGGGCGCGTGGACGGGTCCGCCGACCTTGAGAGCGAACGCCTCGTCTCGGCGCGCTACACGCCCGACGACCTCGAGATCGACCGCACGCTGCGTCCCAAGCGTCTCGCCGACTACCTCGGCCAGCACAAGGTGAAGGAGAGCCTCGGCGTGCTCATCGAGGCCGCGAAGGGCCGCGACGAGCAGCTCGATCACGTGCTGCTCTCGGGCCCGCCTGGGCTGGGGAAGACGACGCTCGCGGGAGTCATCGCCGCCGAGCTCGGCGTCGCCATGAAGACGACGTCCGGCCCGGCCATCGAGCGCCCGGGCGATCTCGCCGCCATCCTCACGAACCTCGAGGAGGGGGACGTCCTCTTCATCGACGAGATCCACCGCATCTCGCGCACGGTCGAAGAGGTGCTCTACCCGGCGCTCGAGGACTACCGCATCGACGTCGTGATCGGCAAGGGGCCGGCGGCGCGCTCGCTCCGTCTCGACCTGCCGCGTTTCACGCTCGTGGGCGCGACGACGCGCACCGGGCTGCTCACCGGGCCGTTGCGCGACCGCTTCGGCATGTCGTTCCGGCTCGACTACTACGCGGTGGAGGACCTGCGCGCGATCGTGACGCGCTCGGCCGCGATCCTCGGGGTCACGATCGACGCCGCCGGCGCCGGCGAGATCGCGCGCCGCAGCCGCGGCACGCCACGGCTCGCGAACCGCCTGCTCAAGCGCGTGCGCGACTACGCGCAGGTGCGCCACGACGGGACGGTCACCGAGGACGTCGCCGCCGAAGCGCTCGCGTTCTTCGAGGTCGACCACGTCGGCCTCGACAAGATGGACCAGGCGATACTATCCGCGCTCGTCGAGCGCTTCTCGGGAAGGCCGGTCGGCCTGAACACGCTAGCGACCTCGGTCGGCGAGGAGCCCGAGACCCTGGAGGACGTCTACGAGCCGTTCCTGCTGCAGCTCGGCTTCATCCAGCGCACGCCGAAGGGGAGACAGGCGACGCCGCGCGCGTACGAGCACCTCGGCCTGCGGATGCCGGAAGAGGGGCAGACCGGGCTGTTCTGAGATCCGTCCCTCCCTACACCCCGACCTCGGCCGCCCACAGGCCGTGCAGGTTGCAGTTCGCGACGGCTCGGATGACCGTGCCGGGGTCGAGCGCGACGACGACCGACACCACGGGGTCGGTCGCGACGGGCGAGAGGTCGAAGCGGGCGATCGGCGAGTCTGACGCGTAGAGCTCGATGAACGTGATCCAGTGGTCGGGCTGGTTCGGATGGGGCACGCCCCAGCCGACCGTCACGGTCACGGTCTTCTTGCCTTCGCCGGCGTCCGCGACGTCGATGTGCGGGGTGTGCTTCTTCTCGAAATCACCGGCGGCCGAGAGGTCGGCCACCAGGTTGATGGGGGCGAGCACTGGTGCGTCGGACATGTCGGGCTCCTTTCTCCTGGGATGTCCCGGTATGTACCCGAAGTCGGATATCATCCGTGGTTGAGGCCGCGCTCTCGGACGCACGCGACGAAAGGAAACCCATGCCCGCACCCACCATCATCCGCGGCGACCAACTCGTCGTGGTCGTCGTCGACGTGCAGGAGCGCCTCGCGGCTGCGATGGAGCGCCGCGATGAGGTCGAGTCGGCCGTCGCGCTGCTCGCGGGAGCGGCTGGCGTGCTCGGCGCCCCGCTGGTCGTCACGCGCCAGAACCCCGAAGGTATCGGCGATCTCACGCCGCGCGTAGCCGAGGTCCTCGCGGAAGCGGAAGCGTCCGGGACCGAGGTCTTGCGCGTCGACAAGATGCACTTCTGCTGCGCGAGCGAGGTCGCGTTCTCGAATGCGCTGGCGGCCACGAGCCGGCATCACATCGTCATCGCCGGCATGGAGACGCACATCTGCGTGGCGCAGACCGCGCTCGCGCTGCACTCCGTCGGCATGCTCGTCCACGTGCTCGCCGACGGCTGCTGCTCGCGCCGCGGGCGCGACCACGACGTGGCGCTCGACCGCCTGCGGGCAGCGGGCGTGACCGTGACGACCACCGAGGCGGCGATCTACGAGGCGCTCGGGCGCGCCGGCACCGACGAGTTCCGCGCGGTCCTTCGCCTCGTCAAGAACGCCTGAATCCACCGAGGGCTCGTCGACGCGTGCGTGACGCACGGCGCGTCTCGGGTACCTACCTGGTGTGCCGTCCCTAGGAGGTGTACGTGGCGCGCGTTCTTGTGGTCGACGACGACACCGACCTGCAGTCGTTCCTTCACGATGTGCTGAGTGCGGACGGTCATGAGGTCCTGACGGCCGGCGACGGTGACGTCGCGCTGCGCGTCGTCATGGACGACCGACCGGACCTCGTGCTGCTCGACATCATGATGCCGGGCATGGACGGCATCGCGGTGTGCCGCGCAGTGCGCAGCGACCCGGGGAACGACTCCATTCCGGTGCTGATGCTCACCGCGCTCAGCGACGCGGCGAAGCGGGTCGAAGCTTTGCGCTCGGGCGCGGACGACTACATCACCAAGCCGTTCGATCTCGCGGAACTCCGGGCGCGCATCCACACGGCGCTGCGCGTGCGCGAGCTCGTCCGCGAGCTGGAGTACCGGAGGGAGGAGGCGGCCCACCTGGTGCGGGACCTCATCCGCACCGAGGAGGACCTGCGCGCCCGCCTTGCCGCCGACGTCCACGACGTGCTCCTCCAGCCTCTCGTCGCCACGCGACTGTGGATCGAAGAGGCTTGCGGCCTGCCGGGGATCCCCGACGACATGTGCCAGCGCGCGGGGCGAGTCAAGGTCGGCATCGACGACGCGCTCGCTGCCGGGCGCGAGATCATCAAGGGCCTGCGCCCTCTCCCGCTGCGTTCGGGGAACGTCGCCGGTCTCATCAAGGACGAGGCGCGTTCGCTCGCGGAGACGGGCGGGCTGACGGCGGAGGTCGACGGTCCCGACATCGTCCAGGGTCTGTCGGAGGAGGAGGCGACGATGCTCTACCGCGTCGCCCGGGAGGCGGTCTTCAACGTCGTGCGCCACGCGCGCGCTTCGCGCGTGACCCTCTCTCTCGAGCAAGACGACGCGGGGGTGAGCCTTCTCGTCTCCGACGACGGTGTCGGGTTCGATCCGGAGCGCGTGACGGTCCTGCCTGGTGAGGGGCACTTCGGTCTCGCCGGGATGCGGGAGAAGATCGAGGCGGTCGGAGGGTCGACGAAGCTCGTCTCGACGCCGGGAGCGGGTACGAGCGTGGAGGTATGGTTGCCGATCCGGAAGGGTGAGGCGGCATGACGGTGCACGTGATGGTCGTCGACGACCATCCCCTCGTGCTCGAGGGGATCCGAGCGCTGCTCGACGGCGATCCCGACATGGAGGTCGTCGCCACCGCGGGGAACATCACGGAGGCGCTGCGCGAGGTCGAGCGGACCAGCCCCGACGTCGTCCTTCTCGACGTGCAGCTCGCGTCCGAGAGCGGTCTCGACCTCATCGGCCGCGTGCTCGAGATCGTGCCGACCGCGAGGGTCATGATGCTCACCGTCGCGGACGACGCCTACACCGTGCAGGAGTCGCTGCGCCGCGGCGCTAAGGGCTACGTCCTCAAGGGCGACTCCGCGGACGAGATCAGAGCCGCGGTGCACCGGGTCGCCACCGGCTTCGCGCACATCGATCCCGGCGTGAGCGGCCACCTGCTCACCAAGGCGATGCACCGGTCGGGGAACGAGGAGCCCGAGGTGCGGATCACGCGCAGGGAACTCGACGTGCTCCGTCTCGCCGCTAAGGGCTTGACCAACGAGTCGATCGCCCGCGACCTCGGGGTGACGGTCGAGACGGTCAAGACGCACCTCTCGCGTGCATTCGCGCGTCTAGGCGCCAAGGACCGCGCGCACGCCGTCGCGATAGGGATGCGCAAGGGGCTGCTGTGATACGCTGACGGGCGATTCGCGCCGCCGTCAGGGAGCAGCCATGCACGTGTCCCGCAAGAGTCTCGCCGCCGCATTCGCGCTCGTAGCGCTCGTCGCCGCGCTGGCCGCGCCGATCCCAGCCTCCGCCGCGGCCGCGGCTTCCGATCGCGTGCCACTCGACGTGCAGTTCTGGCCGGAAGGCGAGCCCGGGCGCTCCGTCATCATCGTCGGCCTGAAGCTGCCCGATACGGTGGCGCTTCCCGCGACGGTGCGGATGCCGCTGCCGGCGGACGCGCAGATCACCTGGGTCGGCGAGCTCGACGGTGGTGACGGATCCCTCGACGAGACGCGTACGTACGACGTGGTGCGCGGTTCCGGGGGGCCCGAGATAGTCATCCGGCTCACGAAGTATCGCGACGCCCAGTACGAGGCGACCTACCGTCCCATCGACGTGCGCGGCACGAGCGCGAGCGCCACGCTCGAATGGGTGCAGACGACGCCCTGCTCACAGCTTGCCTTGTCCGTCCGCCTCCCGGGTCGTGCTGGCTCCGTGCGCGTCTCACCAGCTTCCGCCGGCGCTCCGCAGCTCAACCAGGCCGGAGAGCTGCTCTACACGCTGCAGCCGCTCTTCCCGAAGACCGGCGACCGAGTGCCCGTCCACGCGAAGTACGTCCGTGGTGGCGCGAAGACCGCGGCCGAAGCCCGCAGGACGTCGACCATGGACATCCTGCTCTCGGTGCTCGGCGTGGCGCTCGCAGCCGCCGTCGGGACACTCGTCCTGGCGCTGAAGAGGCAAGGCCGAAGCGCCGTCGAGTAGGGGACCGTCGCGCCGTTCTTGCGTCCCTTGCCTTGTGCTACCATTTTCCCGTGCGGGCACAGGGCCCGCAGACGTCGCGCGGGTGTGACCCCGCACGTCGGGGCGGAAGGATGTGCGAGCATGTCTGAAGGTACCGTCAAGTGGTTCAATCCGGACAAGGGCTATGGTTTCATCTCCCGGGAGGATGGAGAGGACCTGTTCGTCCACTTCTCCGAGATCCAGGGCGAGGGCTTCAAGACCCTCGACGAGGGTCAGGCTGTGTCGTTCGACATCACCACCGGCCAGAACGGCAAGCTGCAGGCGAGCAACGTCCGCCGCGCGGAGTAGCCGCCGACAACGGATATGCCGGGAAGGCGGCCCCACGGGGCCGCCTTTCTCATGAGAGAGGACGGGAGGGGAGATGCTAGCCGCCTTCACGGTAGCCGCGGTGCTCGTCGCGCTCGCGGAGCTGGGTGACAAGACGCAGATGCTCACGCTCGTCCTCGCCTCCCGGTATCGGGGATGGCAGGTGCTCGCCGGCGTCACCGCCGCCGTGCTCGGGCTGCAGCTGCTCGCGACGGCGTTCGGGCGCGCCGTGGGCGGCTTGGTCCCCGAGCGCGTGCTCGCAGTCGTCACCGGGCTGCTCTTCATCGGCTTCGGCCTGTGGACGCTGCGTCCGGGTCCGGACGAGGACGCCGAGGAGGAGGCGGACCGCGGCTCGCGCTTCGGGCCGATACTCGCCGTGGCGGCCGCGTTCTTCCTCGCGGAGCTAGGGGACAAGACGCAGGTGCTGACGATGTCGATCGCCGCCGATCCCGGCGCGGCCGCGCGGCCGCTGGCGTTCCTCGGCGGGTGGCTGCGCGGGCCGGCTCCGAGCGGGACGGCCGCCTTCCTCGGCGTGTGGTTCGGCTCGACGCTGGGCATGGTCGCAGTGAACTCGCTGTCGATCGTCGCGGGAGCGGCGATCGGCAAGCGGCTGCCGCGTCGCGTGGTCGCTCGCGTCTCGGGGGTCGTTTTCATCCTGTTCGGAGTGGCGACCCTCATGGCGAGTACGATACGGGCATGAGCGGCCCCGAGAACACACACCGTCGCGTCGCCGTGCTCGGCGCCGGGAAGGTCGGCCAGGCGGTCGGCGTGCTCCTGCGCGAGGCGGGATTCGAGATCGTCGCGGTCACCGCGCGCTCGAACGAGCACGCGCGCACGGCGGCGCTGACGACCGGCGGCGAGGCTACCGCCGACAACGCGCGCGCCGCGTCGGCCGCCGACATCGTCTTCGTGACGGCGAACGACGACGCGATCGCGTCGCTGGTCGCGGACGTCGCCGCGCGGGGCGGATGGCGAGCGGGGCAGGTGGTCGTGCACACGAGCGGCGCGCTCGGCCTCGACGTGCTCGCTCCCGCCGCCGGCGCGGGCGCTCTCGTGGCGAGCATCCATCCGCTGCAGTCCTTCGCGAGCGCGTCGGACGCGGTGCGCGAGCTGCCGGGATCCGTCTTCGGCGTGACCGCGGGTCCCGGGGCGGGGGAGACCGCCGAGGCGCTAGTGAGCGCTCTCGGAGGTACGGCCGTGAACGTGCCCGAGGAGGCGAAGGCGCTCTACCACGCGGCCGCCGCCGTCGCGTCGAACGGGCTCGTCGCCGTCGAGGACGTCGCGGTGCGCATGCTCGAGCGCGCCGGGTTCGGACGGGACGAAGCCGTGACCGCCCTCGCGCCGCTGCTGCGCGGGACCGCGACGAACGTGATCCGGCTCGGGCCGCAGGCTGCGCTCACGGGGCCTGTCTCGCGCGGCGATGCCGAGACGGTCGCGCGCCATCTCGCCGCGCTCGCCGACGCGCCGCCCGAGTGGCGCGAGATATACGTCGCTCTCGGCCGCCAGCAACTGAGGATCGCCGTCGAGCGCGGTTCGGTCGATGCCGAGGCCGCTGCTAGGATCGCGGCGCTGCTCGACGGGGAGGCGTGACGATGCGCGTCCTGCTCCACGCGTGCTGCGGGCCGTGCCTGCTCGAGCCGTACGACGCGCTCGCTCTCGAGCACGACGTGACGGTGGCGTACGCGAATCCCAACATCCATCCTCTCGAGGAGTACCGCCGCCGTCGCGACACGCTGTTCGCGTATACCGAAGGCACGGGCGTGCGCGCCATCGAGCTGGCGTACGAGCCCGAGGCGTGGGACGCGGCCGTCACCCCGTACGCGGGCGACCGCGCGACGCGCTGCCGCGCGTGCTTTCGGCTGCGGCTAGGGATGGTCGCCGAGCGCGCGGCGAAGGACGGTTTCGAGGCCGTCGCGACGACGCTCACCGTGAGCCCCTACCAAGACCAGGACGCCGTTCGGGAAGCCGGTGAGGAGACCTGCGAGGCGGCGGGCGTTGCGTTCCTCGCGACCGACTTCCGCGACCGCTACCGCGCCGCCACGGAGCGCTCGAGAGCGCTCGGGATGTATCGCCAGCGCTATTGCGGTTGCGTGCACAGCGAGGCCGAGGCCGATGCCGAGCGGGCACAGCGGAAGGCGGAGCGGCGTCGCGCCTAGCGGCGCGAGCGCACCTCGGTGACCACAGCCACGGCGGTGCCTGCCGCGAACATCCCGAAGACGATCAGCATCGGCCCGAACGGATAGACGACGAGCGCCCCCGCGGCGCACGCGGCGAGTTGCCAGAGGTAGTCGGGCCGGAATCTGCGGCGCGAGCGGTTCGTGAGCAGGTCCCCAAGGAGCGCACCGAGCGCGAAGCCGGCCGCCGTGACGATCGGCGCCGTGAGGACGAGGGCGAAAGGCAGCGGGGCGGTGGGGCGGCGCATGGTGGCGAGTACCCCGGCGAGCCAGACGCCGTAGACGATCCCGCCGCTGAGGACCGATGCGGTCACCCGCACGATCGAAGCGATCACTCAAGGACCTCCTCGCTCGGCTACGGTGCGATCAGCCGTCCCAGTCTCTGAAGCACGGCCGCGGTGGTCTCCTGCGACACCGCGCAGACGAACTCCGCCTTGCGCGCTACCCAGTCGAGGCTCTTGGCCTGATCCGACAGGACGACGCCCTCCACGGGCAGACCGTCGGGGATCGTGACCTCGAACGGATAGCCCTTCACCTGACTCGTGATCGGGCACAGGATGGCGAGGCCGACCTTGCCGTTGTACGAGCCGGGGGAGAGGACCAGTGCGGGCCTGCGGCCGGACTGCTCGTGCCCGGTACCTAGGCTCATCGTGATCCAGACGACGTCGCCGCGCTCCGGGATCCACGGCATGCTACCAGGCCTCCGAACCCTGGGCCGGGCCGGTGTCGACCTCATCATGCCGGTTGGACTCCGTGATGCCTTCAAGCAGTTCGTCGAGACTGGGCGCCCATACGGCAGAAGGCTCCACGAGAAGCCCGCCCTTCACCATGCGCATCTCGACGGAGGAGCCGTCGTCGAGGCCGACCTCCTCCGCGAACGTCTTTGGGATCCTGACCGCGAGGCTGTTACCCCATCGCTGGATCTTGGTCTTCATGGCGGCCTCCCGATGCAAGGTATCTACAATGAGTATACCACGCGGACGGGAGTCACGGGGCGCAGGAAGGCGCTACCCCTCGTCCTCCGCCTCCCGCTGGCGCTCCTTGTAGTCCCTGCCGCGTCTCTTGATCTCGGGAGCTCGCCGCGCGTAGCGGAGTCCGCGGGTCGCCGACATGTCCGGTCCCTTGACGACCGTGGTGCGTTCCTCGATCGCTCGGCGAAGGTCCTCGGCACTCTCGCCAGGGAAGAGCGTGCGGCTCGAGCCGATGGCCGCCAGGATGTGCGCGTCACTGCCGCCCGTGCGCGCGAGGCGCTCGCGGTTCGCGAGCCAGTACAGCCGCGCGTAGCGGTTCGCGAGCCCGAGCAGCGGGGTGGAGTTCGCGGTCTCGAACGCGTCGAACGGGACGCTGTTGTAGGTCAGGACGCTGCCGCGGCGCAGGCCGTGACGGTGCCACCAGCGCGGCGCGAACGGATGCGCGGCGACCGCGAGCCCGCCCTGCGCGTGTATCGCCCCGACGGTCTCGGCGGCGGTCATGTCCGGGCGCACGGGCTCCGGCGCCCAGAGGCCGAGGACGTGGCCCTCGCAGCTCTCGACCTCCTGCCCCACGACTACGTCGAACGGATAGTCGCCCGCCTCGGCGAGCGCGGCGGCCTCGAGCGCGCCTTCGACGGTGTTGTGGTCGGTGATCGCGATCACCGCAAGGTCGGTACGGTCGCGCACCCACTCGAGAATCTGTCGCGGGCTCGCGGTCCCGTCCGACGCGGTGGTGTGTATGTGCACGTCGGCGGCCGACAGGTCGCGCGTGCGTATGGCGGTGCCCCTGGCGGCCGTCTCGGCCTACTTCTTGAGGTAGACGAGGTCGCCGCGGCGCACGATCGACACCTCGGCGAGCTTCGGATCGGCCGCTCGCGCCTTGATCAGGCCCTGCTGCACCGTGTCGGGCTTGCGCTTCGCCACTTCGACCCGCGCTGTCTTCGCCTTGCCTCTGACGAAGCTGGCCAGCACGTCTTCGTAGAGCGAACCCTTGCGGATGGGCGGTATCTCCTCGGGGATGAGCTTGAACTTCGCGTCCATGGAAGACCTCCACGCGGATGTCCGGCCTGTAGTCGCGTCGGATTCTATCATGCTCGGCGGCTGTCGGCTCCTTGCGGTACACTCCGAGCCTAAGGAGGGGGCCGTGCGCACCGACGACTACGATTACGACCTGCCGAGCGGGTCCATCGCACAGCATCCGGTGGTGCCGCGCGACGCGTGCCGCCTGCTCGTCCTCGACCGCTCCAGCGGTCAGGTCGACCACCGTGCCTTCCGCGACATCGGCGAGTACCTCAAGCCCGGCGACGCGCTCGTCGTCAACGAGACGCGCGTGCTCCCGGCACGTCTCAGGGGCGTGAAGGACGGCTCCGACGGTGCGATCGAGGTGCTCATGTTGCGCGAGCGCTATGGCGACACGTGGGAGTGCCTCGTTCGGCCGGGCAGGAGACTGCAGCCGGGCGCGAAGGTCGTCTTCGGCGACGGTGCGCTGACCGGGCTCGTGGTCGACGTGCTGCCCGAGTCGGGCGGGCGTCTCGTCCAGTTCCGCGCGATGCGCGGCACGCTGCTCGAAGCCGTCCGCAAGCTGGGGGAGATGCCGCTCCCGCCCTACATCGCCGAGCCGCTGAGCGATCCGGAACTCTACCAGACGGTCTTCGCGGTCGACGAGCGCAGCGCCGCCGCGCCGACCGCCGGGCTGCACTTCACGACCGGACTGCTCGAATCGCTCCAGACCTCGGGCGTGCGCATCGTGAAGGTCGAGCTCGACGTCGGGCTCGACACGTTCCGGCCGGTCGCGGAGGACGATCCCGAGGAGCACGTCATCCACACCGAGCACTACCGCGTGACGCAGCGCGGCGCAGACGCGATCACCGACGCGCACGAGCGCGGAGGCCGGGTCGTCGCCGTCGGCACGACCGTCGTGCGCGCGCTCGAGAGCGCGTTCTCCGACGAGACCGGCCGCGTAGAGGCCGCTGAAGGCCGCACCGGCCTCTACATCCTGCCGGGGCATCGGTTCCGCGCCGTCGACGCTCTCGTCACGAACTTCCACGTGCCGCGCTCGACGCTGGTGATGATGGTGAGCGCGTTCGCCGGTCTCGACCTCGTGATGCGGACGTACGACCTCGCGCTGGAGGAAGGCTATCGTTTCCTCTCGTTCGGCGACGCGATGCTGATCGTCTAGGGCTGCGGTTCCCACCACGTCCAGTGCGGATCGCCCGCGATCGGGTCGCCCGCGGGTGCGCCGGGCGCGACGGCGAAGCCGGCCGACACGTCCTTCCCCGCAGGCACGAACACCGCGACCCCGGCGTCGTCGGCGCCGGCAGCGTGCAGGCGCGTCACGCCGTGCGCGTCGATGGGAGAGGCCATGCCCGGAGGCCAGCCGGGCCAGATGCCGAAGCGCGTGATGCGTCCGTCGCCGCGCAGCGCGAACGCGCGGCCGGCGCGAGCGCGCGTGACTAGGCGGAACGCGAGCGCGCGCCCATCGGGCACAAAGAGGACCAGGCCACCTTCTACGCGCCGCGCTCTCGAGACGAAGGGCGCGCCTGGCGTGTCGAGCGCGCTCGTGACGACATCCCCGGGGCGCGGCGGGTGGAGATGGATGTTGGTCGACGTCTCGCCCAGCGAGGCGTACACCAGTCCACCGAACTCCGCGAACTCCGGCGAGGCCTGCGCGAGCGTCGCGGCCGGGGCTGGCGCGGCCGACAGCGCGGGCGCCGCAGCGTCCGACTTCGCCGCGCTCTCGGCGACCGGGCTCCCGGGCGCGGGGCGTCCTCCGCGCAGCGTCACATCACCGCGGACGGCGACGACGGCGAGGACGACGACGGCGGCCGCGGCAGCGAACGCTCCGACGCGCGGGACCCACCACAAGGGACGGCGTGAAGGAGCCGGGGGCGCGTGCGTCGCGAGGTCGCTCTCCCACTCGATCGGGCTCGCCGCGCCGCGAGCGGTCTCGACGGCGATGCGGTCCATCACCCGTTCGGCGAAGCCGTCCGGCGCGGCGATCGTGCTCATCGCGGCCAAGCGTCGCATGCTCCGAGCCTCGGGTGCGCACGACGGGCACGAGGCGCAGTGGTCGAGCGCGTCGTCCAGACCCTCGGGGGTCTCGCCGTCGAGCGAAGCGGAGTAGATCTCCAGCGCGCGGTCGCAGTCCACCTCAGGCACCCCCCTCCGCGTCGAGTCCGAGAGCCGCGACGAGTCGGCGCCTCGCGCGGAAGACGCGGGACTTCACGGTCCCGACGGGCGCGTCGAGCGCGGTCGCGGCCTCGTCGTACGCGAGCCCGAAGAGCGCGACCGCCTCGAAGGCCGCTCTCTCGTCCTCGGGGATCTCGGCGAGCGCGCCAGCAAGTGCGACTTGCGTGGCGACCGCGTCGTCGAACGACGGGGCGGAGGGCTCCGGCGCCGAGTCGAGGGCGGAGGAAGCCGGACGCCGTCTGGCGGTCCTGGCGAGGTCGAGGCAGACGTTGCGCGTGACGCGGAACAGCCATGTCGAGAAAGCGGATCGTCCGTCGAAGGAGGCGAGAGAGCGGTACACCTTGACGAACACCTCCTGCGACGCGTCCTCCGCGGCGGTCCTCTCGCGGAAGAAGCGCAGCGCGTGGCCGTAGACGGCGTCGGCGTGCCGGCGCACGAGCGTCTCGAACGCGGCGACGTCTCCGTCGCGCGCCGCGAGAACGAGTTCACGGTCGGTCGCTCCTACCGCCTCCACCCCCTTCGACGCCGCGCGTCGCTGTGAGGTTCGTCCTCGGCGCCGTCAAGGCGAGGATACCGCAGCACGGTGCCGCGGGCTGGTAGAATCCACGCCATGGACGACCTCGGATTCAGCCTGCTCGCGCGAGACACCGCCACCTCGGCGCGTCGCGGCGTGCTCCGCACCGCGCACGGACCCGTCCAGACTCCGGCGTTCATGCCCGTCGGCACGCGCGCCACGGTGAAGGGCGTCCTGCCTTCCGTCCTCGAGGACCTCGGCGCGAACATCGTGCTCGCGAACACGTACCATCTCTTCCTGCGCCCGGGCGCGGACGTCGTTCGCGACGCGGGCGGCCTGCACGCGTTCATGGGCTGGGACCGCGCGGTGCTGACCGACTCCGGCGGATTCCAGATCTTCAGCCTCTCGGACACCCTCGACGTCGACGACGACGGCGTGCGCTTCCGCTCCGTCATCGACGGCGCGCGCCATTCCTGGACGCCTGAGGAGAACGTGCGAGTGCAGGAGGACCTCGGCGCGGACGTGGCGATGGTGCTCGACGTCTGCCCGCCTTATCCCGCCGATCGCGAGGTCGTGGCGGCCGCGGTCCGTCGTTCGGCTGCGTGGGCGGCGCGCTGCAAGGCCGCGCACCGGCGCGAAGACCAGATGCTCTTCGGCATCGTGCAGGGCGGACTGTATCCGGATCTGCGCGCGGAGAGCGTGCAGCGAACGGTGGAGACCGGCTTCCCGGGCTACGGCATCGGCGGGTACTCGGTCGGAGAGCCGCACGAGATGATGCTCGAGTCGCTCGCTCCGGTGGCATCGGCGCTGCCGCAGGGCGCGCCTCGATACCTGATGGGGGTCGGGAACCCCACGACCATGCTTCGCGCCATCGGTCTCGGGATAGACCTGTTCGACTGCGTGCTCCCGACGCGCACCGCCCGGCTCGGGACCGCCTTCTCGCGCGAGGGTCGCCTCAATCTGCGCAACGCCCGCTTCGCCCGCGACTTCGGCCCTCTCGATCCCGCGTGCTCGTGCCCGACCTGCGCGCGGCACTCGCGCGCCTACCTGCGCCACCTCGTGACGACGAAGGAGATGCTCGGCGCCATCCTGCTCTCCGTCCACAACCTGCATTTCCTCATCGACCTCACCGCTCGGGCCCGGGTCGCCGTCGAGGCGGGGGCTTACGGCGGGTTCCTCTCCGACTGGCTCGCGGGACCGGGCGCGGACGACTACTGACGGCTCCCGCCGTGCTATCATCATCTACCGTGTCGAGCCGGGGGACGGGCCTTCCGTCTCCGTGGACTGGAGGCATCTCATGAACGCCGCATCATACGGTCCGCTCATCTACTTCGCCGTCATCGTCGCGGTCTTCTACTTCCTCATCATCAAACCGCAGGCGCAGCGCACCAAGGAGCACGATCAGCTTCTGGCTTCGCTCGCCGTCGACGACCAGGTGATCACCGCGGGCGGTCTCTACGGCACGATCCGCGCCCTCGAAGACGATCGCGTCGAGCTCGAGATCGCGTCGGGTATCGTCGTCGAGGTCGCGAGGCCGGCCATCACGAAGCGCCTCGAGGGCTGACGATGGCGGACGCCCCGCGACCCGTGACCCTCGAGGACATCCAGGACGATCCGGGCATCCTCGCGTACGTCGAGATGGCGGACGTCTACCTCGAGGCCCTGGGGTACACCGAGCACGGCCTGCGCCACGCGAATCTGTGCGCGCACATCGCGGGGAACGTCGTGCGCCGTCTCGGCTACGACGAGCGCCAGGCGGAACTCGCCTCCATATCGGGCTTCCTCCACGACATCGGCAACTGCATCTCGCGCGACTTCCACGGGGTGTCGGCGGCGCTCATCGCCAAGGACCGCCTCTGGGCGCTGGGCATGGCGCCTGCCGAGATCGCGCTCGTGATGAACGCGGTTGGCAACCACGAGGAGGAGCACGGGACGCCCGCCACGCCGGTGGGAGCCGCGGCGATAATCGCCGACAAGTCCGACGTCCACCACACGCGGGTACGCAACCCCGACCCGGCGGCGTTCGACATCCACGACCGAGTAAACTACGCTGCCAAGCGGTCTTTCTTGCGTGTGGATTCAGAGACGCGCCTGGTGACCCTCGAGATCGACATCGACACAGAGGGCAGCCAGGTCATGGAGTACTTCGAGATATTCCTCTCGCGCATGCAGATGTGCCGAAAGGCGGCGGCCGTGCTCGATGCGCGGTTCAGCCTCGTCATCAACGGGACGAAGCTGCTCTAGCGCTCGGGGCACGTGACGAGTGACACGGAAGGCAGGAGCATGGACCAGAAGCAGCAGAACCTCTTGGCGATAGCCCTCGTCATCGTGGTCGTAGCGCTGGCGTGGTGGCAGGCATGGCCGCTGGACAAGAGTATCCGTAAGGGTCTCGACCTCCAGGGCGGTCTTTCGGTCATCCTCACGGCGAAGGGGACCGCGAAGTCGCCGGTCACCCCCGACGCGATGGATCGCGCCGAGCTCATCGTGCGCAACCGCGTCGACCGCCTCGGCGCCTCCGAGGCGTCGGTGCAGCGCCAGGGCAACGACTCGATCCTCGTCCAGCTCCCCGGCATCAAGGACCCGCAGGACGCGCTGAAGACACTCAAGAGCACCGGTCAGTTGGAGATCCGCGACGTGGTCGGCACGACCGTGACTCCCGATCCCGAACTCGGCGCGATCCTCCTCACCGGCGACGTCATCACGAGCGCGAAGATCGTGACCGACCCGCAGCAGCCGGGCCAGCTGCAGATCTCGGTGACCTTCAACAAGGCGGGCGCGAAGAAGTGGGCCGACATCACGACCGCTCGCGT
Organism: Coriobacteriia bacterium; assembly: GCA_041658765.1. Classification (NCBI taxonomy): domain Bacteria; kingdom Bacillati; phylum Actinomycetota; class Coriobacteriia; species Coriobacteriia bacterium. The sequence goes on from JBAZZO010000001.1 coordinate 153,508, forward strand.
CGGCAAGCAGATCGCCATCGTCCTCGACGGCAAGACCGAGTCGGCGCCGACGGTCAACGAGCCGATCCTGAGCGGCGACACGCTCATCAGCGGCAGTTTCACTCCCGCCGAGGCGAAGCGCCTGAAGACCGTCCTCGAGACGGGTGCGCTTCCCGTGACCCTCGTCTTCTCCGAGTCGCGCGTCGTCGGCCCGACGCTCGGACAGGACTCGCTCAAGCAGGGTCTGGTCGCGGCTCTCGTCGGCCTCGGGCTCGTCGCGCTCTACATGGCCATCTACTACCGCGGCCTCGGGGTGCTCACCTGGTTCAGCCTGGGCATCTTCTCCTCGATATACCTTGGGATACTTGCGACTATCTCGCAGTTCGGGGCGTTCGCGCTCTCGCTGCCGGGCCTCGCCGGCATGGTGCTGACGGTCGGCCTCGCCGCCGACTCGTCGATCCTCATCCTCGAACGCTTCAAGGAGGAGGTGGGGATGGGACGCACGCCGAGGACCGCTGCGAAGTCCGGCACGCGCCACGCGATCGGCACGAGCGTCGACGCCGACCTCGTCACGTTCGTCTCCGCGCTCGTCCTCTACAGCGTGGCGATCGGGCCGGTCAAGGGCTTCGCGTTCACGCTCATGCTCGGCATCGTCTGCGACCTCACGGTAGCCATCCTCTTCACGAGGACCGCCCTGATCATGCTCGCCGAGACGGTCGTGAACAGATACCCCGTCCTGTTCGGTCTGAAGGGGGGTGGGGCAGGTGCGTAAGGTCTACATCGACTTCATGGGCAACCGCAACCGCCTCTTCATCGCCTCCGGAGTCATCATCGCCGTCGGCATCGGGGCGCTCCTGCTGCGAGGCCTCCTCTTCGGGATCGAGTTCAAGGGCGGCACGGTCATGACGTTCAACCGCGCGCCGGGCGTCAGTATCTCCCAGGTCCGCGCGGAGCTGCGCAAGGCCGGCGTGCCGGACTCGGGCAACGCGCTGATCCAGTCGACGCAGGACGGCGGGTATATCGTGCGCACCGCCGAGGTCGACGCCGACAAGGCGAGCACCGCCTACACGAAGGTGGCTACCGACCTCAAGCTCGCGCAGAAGGACGGCGACGTCACAACGATCGGTCCCGGCTGGGGCAAGAACATCACCAACAAGGCCCTCATCGCCCTCGCGCTGTCGATGGCGGCGATCCTCGTTTACATCTCGTTCCGGTTCGAGTACAAGATGAGCGTCACCGCCGTCATCGCGCTCGTGCACGACGCGCTCATCACACTCGGGGTCTACGCGCTCGTCGGACGCGAGGTGACGCCGAACACGGTGGCGGCGCTGCTCACCATCCTCGGCTACTCGCTCTACGACACCATCGTCGTCTTCCATCGCATCCGAGAGAACTCGCAGCGGATCACGAAGCAGACGTTCATGCAGATGGCGAACGACTCGATCAACCAGGTCCTCATCCGGTGGATCAACACGGGCCTGAGCTCGCTCATACCCGTCGTCGTGCTGCTGATCTTCGGCGGCTCGACGCTGAAGGACTTCGCGTTCGCGCTCACGGTCGGTCTCGTCTCCGGCGCATACTCGTCGGTCGCGATCGCCGCCCCGCTCTACGCGATGTGGAAGGAACGCGAGCCCCGCTTCCGGGCGCTCGCGAAGAAACTGGCCAAGGCGTAGGAAGCTCCGGCCGCGCCGTATGGACGAGCGCGCGCGCCGCACCCCCTGGGCTCTGGCGCCCGCCGACGAGTCGAGCATCGTCTCGCTCGCGGCGGCGCGGGGGCTCACCGAGGTGACGGCGCGCGTCCTCGTCTCTCGGGGCGTGACGGCCGATGATGTCGATGCGTTCCTCGATCCCACGCTCGAGCGCGACTGGCGCGACCCCTCGCTCATCCCCGGCATGGACGAGGCCGCCTCGGAGGTGGCGGATGCCGTCAGGGACGGCAAGCGCATCGTCGTCTTCGGCGACTACGACCTCGACGGCATCTCCTCGGCCGCGCTCGCGACGCACGGACTGCGCGCGCTAGGGGCGGACGCGCTCGCCGTGGTGCCACACCGGTTCGACGAAGGCTACGGGCTGTCGGCGCCCGCCGTCGAGCGGCTCCTGTCGCACGGACCCGACCTCGTCGTGACCGTCGACTGCGGCGTCTCGTCCGATGTCGAGATCGCCGCGCTTCTCGCGAGAGGGGTGCGGGTCGTCGTCACCGACCATCACGAGACGAGCGGACAGGTCCCCGACGGGGTGCCGGTCGCCGACCCGAAGCTCGTCCCGGAAGGCGCGGCCGCGTACCCGTTCCCGGGGCTTGCGGGCGCGGGTGTCGCGCTCAAACTCATCCATGCCGTCGGGCGGCTCCTCGGCGAGCCCGATGCGTGGCGCGAACTCACCGACCTCGCGGCGCTCGGGACCGTCGCCGACATCGTGCCGTTGGTCGACGAGAACCGTGCGCTCGTGACCGACGGGCTGAGACGCATGCGGGAGGCGCCCCGTCCGGGGATCGCCGCGCTCGCCGCGGTCGCGGAGGTGGACCTCGCCACACTCGGGTCCGACGGTATCGCGTTCGCCCTCGGTCCTCGGTTGAACGCGGCCGGGCGCATGGCCGATCCCGTCCAGGCCCTCGACCTGCTGTTGACCGACGACACCTCGCGGGCGGTCCTGTTGGCCACCGCGCTCGAGGACCACAACCGGCGGCGGCAGGAGACCGAGGCCGAACTCGCCCTGGAAGCCGAGCCGGCCGCCATCGAGCAGGTGATCGCCGGGAGGCGCGCGGCCGTCATCGCGCGCGAAGGCTGGCACGAGGGCGTCAAGGGCATCGTCGCGTCACGGCTAGCCTCCTCCCTTCGCGTGCCCGCCATCGTGTGCTCCGTCTCCGGCGGCGTCGCAACGGGCTCCGGACGCAGCGTCCCCAGCGTGGACCTCTTCGTGGCCGTGAGTGCGTGCGCGGAGGTCCTGGAGCGGTTCGGAGGGCACGCGGCGGCGGTCGGGGTGACGCTCCTCGAGGCGGACCTGCCGCGCTTCCGCGACCTGCTCGACGCCGCGATCGCCGCACAGCCGCCTGCGTCCACGGACGTCCGTCCCGTCGCCGATGCAGAGGTCGGTCTCCACGCCGTCGACAGGGAACTCGTAGCCGAGCTCGCGCTCCTCGAGCCGTTCGGCGAAGGGAACCCGCGTCCAGTGCTGGCGACCGGCGGTGTCTTCATGACGGCCCGGAAGAGGGTCGGCAAGGACGGGCGCCACTTGAGGTTCACCGCGTACGATGGCGCCGCGTCGCTTCCGGCCATCGCGTTCCGGTGCGAGGACATAGGGGAGCACTCCGAGCGCGACTCGGCGGTCGACCTCGTCTACGAGGTCGAGGCCGACTCGTGGCAGGGGAGGGAGAGGGTCCAGCTCCGCGTGCGCCGGGTCTTCGTCCATGGCGCGGAGGAGGACGCCCCCGCCGCGGACCTCGTCGACGACCTGTTCTCGCGGGCCGACGAGATCGTTGCGCGCGGGGAGTATGCCGGCATCGGGGACGCCGACGCGTTCCACACGAAGCTCGCGGGCGTCACGTTCGAGGGGCGGCAGGAGGTCGTGGCGCGACTCCTGCCGGGCACGCCGTTGCGTCTCGTGCGCGAGTCCGAGAACCCCCACGACGGGAACGCGTGCGCGCTCGCCGACCCTCACGGCGACAGGGTGGGCTACTGCAATCGGCGCCTCGCCGCGGTACTCGCACCGCTGATCGACGCGGGCGTCGAGTACGACGTCTCGGTGGCCGACGTCACCGGCGGGGGAGAGGGCACCTCGCTCGGGGTGAACGTCCTCATCGAGCGGCGCATGGACGAAGGGGCGCAGTCTGCCGACGAGACCGCGGCGGAGACGAGGGCCTCGCTCGCCTCGTTGCCCGCGACCGGCCTCGACGACGCCCTGCGCTGCGCGCTCATCGGCGACCGCCCGCTGCACTCCGCGCAGAGCGAGGCGCTGGCGCACTTGGCGGCCAGCAGGAGCTGCCTGCTCGTGATGGCCACCGGCCGAGGGAAGTCGCTCGTCTTCCACATGCACGCGGCGCGTCGCGCGATAGCGGCCGGCAAGGCATCCGTCTTCGTCTACCCTCTGCGGGCGCTCGTCTCGGACCAGGCATACCACCTCGAAGAGACGCTCGCCTCTGTCGGTCTCACAGTGAAGCCGGTCACCGGCGAGTCGACCCAGGCGCAGCGCGACCGGGCCTTCGACGACCTTGCCGCGGGTGATCTCGACGTCGTGCTCACCACGCCCGAGTTCCTCGACCGCCACGCGGGACGATTCGCCGCCTCCGGGCGCGTGGAGTTCGTCGTCGTGGACGAGGCGCACCACGTGCGCCTGTCGCGGGCGGGTCATCGTCCGGCGTACGGCCGTCTCGACCGCGCGCTCGAGATCCTCGGCGGGCCGACCGTCCTGGCCGCGACGGCGACGTGCGATGACGAGACGGCGGACGCCGTACGCGCCTCGCTCGGCGCGTCGTCCGTCGTCCTCGACCCGACGGTGCGGGAGAACCTGCGCGTCGAGGATCGTCGTGGCCATGGGGATCGCAGGGCGTACGTCGCGTCTCTCGCCGACCGTGGCGACAAGGTCGTCGTCTACGTGAACAGCCGCGACACGTCGGTAGGCGTCGCGAGGGCGATGCGCGAGAGAGCACCAGGGCTCTTCCATAGGGTCGCCTTCTACAACGGCGGTCTCGCGCGCCCCGCGAGGCATGCGGTCGAGGCCGCGCTGCGCGAAGGGGACATCACCGGCATCGTCGCGACGAGTGCGTTCGGCGAGGGCGTCGACATCGCCGACGTGCGTCACATCGTCCTCTACCACATGCCCTTCAACAGCGTGGAGTTCAACCAGCTCAGCGGCCGCGCGGGCCGCGACGGACGCGAGGCCACGGTCCACCTTCTGTACGGGAAGAAGGACGCGGGCCTCAACGAGCGCATACTCGAATCCTGTGCGCCCGAGCGCGATGACCTCGCCTCGCTGTATCTTTGTCTCAAGGACCTCGACTCCGAGTCCCCCGAGGGGTTCGAGGTGACGAACGCGGATCTCGCCGAGCGCGTACGCCGTCGCCGTCCGGCCAGCCGTCTGTCCGAGGACGGCGTCTCGACGGGCATCGGCGTCTTCCGGGAGTTGGAGCTCGCCGCGAGCGAGGGGACGGGAGCCTACCGCAGGTTGCGGCTGCTCCCGGCGCCTGAAGGGGGCGTGGACCTCGCCGCGTCGGTGCGCTACGCGGAGGGTCGTGACGAGATCGAGGAGTTCGCGTCGTTCAAGGAGTGGGCGCTGACCGCCTCGGCGCAGCAGTTGCTCGCCAGGTTCGATAGACCTATCCTGCCCACACGACGATGACCCCGGACTCCGGAGGCCCCGTGCCGGCCACGCTCGAACAGATAGAGGCCCAGGTCCGCGAGTACCACCCCGGAGCCGACCTCACCGGCCTCGAGGATGCGTACGCCTTCGCTCTCGAGGCGCACGAGGGACAGACGCGCCTCTCTGGCGAACCGTACATCAGCCATCCCCTGGCGGTGGCGGCGATCCTGGCCAATCTGCACCTCGACACGGCGACGCTGGAGGCCGCGCTCCTGCACGACGTCGTCGAGGACAGCGCCGCGAGTATCACGGACGTCCGCACCCGCTTCGGCGAGGAGGTCGCAGCGCTCGTCGACGGCGTCACCAAGCTCGGCAAGATCAAGTTCGCGACGCTCGCCGAGGCGCAGAGCAACAACCTGCGCAAGATGCTCATCGCCATGGCCAAGGACGTTCGGGTCATCCTCATCAAGCTCGCCGACCGGCTGCACAACATGCGTACCCTCGACTATCTCCCCGACGAGAGGCGTCGCGAGAAGGCCATCGAGACGATGGAGATATACGCGCCGCTGGCACACCGTCTCGGCATCCAGCCGATGAAGTGGGAGCTCGAGGACCTCGCATTCTCGCATCTGGAGCCGAAGAAGTACGAACAGATCTCGAAGATGGTCGCGGAGAGCCGCGACGCGCGCGAGGAGTATCTCGCGCAGGTGAAGGAGACGCTTGAGGCGGAGCTGGCCAAGGTCGGGGTCGTGGCCGACATCTCGGGACGTCCGAAGCACTTCTACAGCATCTACCAGAAGATGACCCAGCGAGAGAAGGACTTCTCCGACATCTACGACCTCATCGCGCTCCGCATCACCGTCGACTCGGTGCGCGACTGCTACGGCGCGCTCGGCACCGTCCACTCCATCTGGAAGCCGATGCCCGGACGGTTCAAGGACTACGTAGCGATGCCGAAGTTCAACATGTACCAGTCGCTGCACACGACGGTCATCGGCCCGGCCGGCCGGCCGCTCGAGATACAGATCCGCACGCAGGAGATGCACCGGACGGCCGAGTACGGCATCGCCGCCCACTGGCGCTACAAGGACGGCGGCAAGGGTGACTCCTTCGACGAGCGCCTCAGCTGGCTGCGGCAGATGCTCGAGTGGCAGACCGAGCTCAAGGACCCGCGGGAGTTCATGGAGGCCTTCAAGATCGACCTCTTCGAGGACGAGGTCTTCGTCTTCACCCCGAAGGGCGATGTCGTGAGCCTGCGGCGCGGTTCGACGCCGGTCGACTTCGCCTACGCCATCCACACCGAGGTCGGCAACAGGTGCGTGGGCGCCAAGATCAACGGCGCGATCGTGCCCTTGAGCTACGAGCTGCAGATGGGGGATCGCGTCGACGTCCTGACCTCGAAGACGGGCCAGCCGTCGCGCGACTGGCTCTCGCTCGTCAAGACGACCGGCGCGCGAAGCAAGATCAGGAGCTTCTTCAGCAAGGTCAATCGCGAGGACGATCTCGCGAAGGGCAAGGACGAGGTCCAGAAGACCTTGCGCAAGCAGGGGATGAACACCGGCGGCGCGACGACCGCGAAGGCGGTCACCGCCGTCGCGAAGGAGATGAACCACGCGTCCTCCGACGATCTCTACGCGTCGATCGGCGCGGGCAAGACTTCGGCGAAGCAGGTCGTCACGAAGGTGCTCAAGCAGATGTCCGCGACGACCGGTGTCGCGGGCAAGGCCGCCGTACCCGCCGCGCCCGAACTGCCGGCGACGACCCCGATGACGCCGCCGCGCTCGAGCAGGCGACGCGGCGGTCCGGGCGTCAGCGTCAAAGGCATCGACGACGTGCTCGTGCGCCTAGCGAGATGCTGCAATCCCGTCCCGGGCGACGCGATCATAGGGTTCGTGACGCGTGGCCGCGGCGTGTCGGTGCACCGCGCCGACTGCCCGAACGCGGACGAGTTGCTGAAGACGCCCGAGCGCATCATCGACGTGGAGTGGGATAAGGCGTCGTCGAGCACCTACCAGGTCGAGATCGTCATCGAGGCGCTCGACCGGACGCGCCTGCTCCACGAGGTGTCGCTGGTCCTCGCCGATTCCGGGGTCAACATCCTCTCGGCGCAGGTCGCGACGGACAAGCACGGCATCGCGAACCTGCGGTTCCTCTTCGAGCTCGGGAACATGGAGCAGATGAAGAAGGTGCTCGCGGACGTGAAGGCCGTCGACGGAGTCTTCGACGCGCGCCGGATGCTGCCCGAGGCGGGCCAGCGCAACGGCAAGCAGACCTGATCGTGTCCGGTGTGGGACTGCGACGGTTCGTCGTCGGACCGCTCGACACGAACGCGTGGCTCGTCTCGGACACCGCGGGCGGCCCGCTCGTGGTGATCGACCCGGCCCACGACGCGCGGACGCTTCTCGCGGCGGTCGGCGTAAGGCCGGTCGCGGCCGTCGTCCTCACGCACGGGCACTTCGACCACCTCGCCGCCGCGCGCGAGGTCCTCGCCGCGACGGGCGCGCCTCTGCTCGTCCACTCATCGGACGCGGACTCCATCACCACCGCCGACGGCACGGGCGGGACGCTCTTCGGCTTCGACGATTCCGCGCCGCCCGCCGATCGCACGCTCGCCGAGGGAGATACCGTGGAGGCGGGCGCGCTGCGCCTCGTCGTGTTCCACACGCCGGGGCACACGCCGGGCAGCATCTGCCTCTACGTACAGGAGCAGGACGGCGGCGAGCTGTTCGCCGGAGACACCCTCTTCGCCGGGAGCGTCGGCCGCACCGACTTCGCCGGCGGCGATCTCCTCGCGATGCGCGCCTCCGTCGCTCGACTCTCCGGTCTGCCGGACTCTGTCCGCGTGCACCCCGGGCACGGTCCCGACACATCGATCGGCCGCGAGCGGAGGGTGAACCCCTTCTTCCCGAGGGCGTGAATCGCGCGCGTGGCACCGTGCGCGACCATGCCGTATAGTCGGGAAGCCCCGTAGATCCGCGAGCCGGAGGCCACGATCCTCATGGAGTACCGCGCCCCCAAAGGCACCGCCGATATGCTGCCCGACACCGCTCGCGCATGGGAGCATCTGCAGCGGGTCGCCCAGGATCTCTTCGCGCTCTACGGCTACGAGCCCGTCTACACGCCCCTGTTCGAGCACACCGAGATCTTCGTGCGCGGGATCGGCGAGGCCACCGACATCGTCGGCAAGGAGATGTACACCTTCGAGGACAAGGGCGGGCGCTCGCTGACCCTGCGTCCCGAGGCCACCGCGTCCGTCGTCCGCGCCGCTCTCGAGCACGGGCTCACGTCGAACGGGCGGGGCGCCAAGGTCTACTACGCGGGACCGATGTTCCGCTACGAGCGTCCGCAGAAGGGCCGCATGCGGCAGTTCTGGCAGATCGGTGTCGAGGCCCTCGGGATGGCCGAGCCGACCGCGGATGCCGAGGTGGTGGCCCTACTCGTGCGCTACTTCGAGACACTGGGCGTACCAGGCGAGAGGATGCGCCTTCTCGTGAACTCGATGGGCGACGAGGCGTGCCGTCCCGCGTACCGTGACGAGATCCGCGCGTTCATCCTCTCGAACTCCGACGGCCTGTGCGAGGAGTGCCACAGACGTGCGGAGACGAATCCCCTGCGCGCTTTCGACTGCAAGGTCCCGGAGTGCGTGGCGATCATGGCGAAGGCGCCGCTGCTGCGGGAGCGCCTGTGCGAGGACTGCGCGGCACACTATGCGGCCTTCAAGGGACATCTCGACGCGCTCGGGATCCTCTACGAGGAGGATTCGACGCTCGTGCGCGGTCTCGACTACTACACCCGCACCGTCTTCGAGGTGCAGGCCGAGGGGCTCGGCTCGCAGAACGCCATCGGCGGAGGCGGCCGGTACGATCGCCTGATGGAGGCGTACGGCGGCGCCCCGACTCCGGGGCTCGGCTTCGCGCTCGGTTTCGAACGCACACTCCTCGCCATGCAGGCGGCGGGCGTCGAGACGCCCGGCCATCCGGTCGCCGAGGTCTTCGTCGCCAGGGTCGACGCCTCCGTCGCCGGCGAGGTCTTCCGGTTCACGCAAGAGCTTCGGGAGGCCGGCATCGCCGCCGAGGCGGACCACCAGGCGCGCAGCCTGAAGAGCCAGTTCAAGATCGCCGATCGTCTCGGCGCGCGGTTCGTCTTGGTGATCGGACCCGACGAACTCGCCGCGGGGAAGTTCACGCTGCGCGACATGGGTACGAAGGACGAGGCGCCCGTCGCGATAGCCGACGCCGTGGCCGCGGTGGGAGCCGCTCTCGGCAGGTAGGCCGCGTACGCGTTCGACGTCGTCGGGAGGTCTCGAGAGGTGTTTCCGCGTGTCATCATCTACGACGCCGTTTCTCTGGACGGTCGCGTCGAGGGTTTCGACGCCGACATCGGACGTTTCTACGAGCTGTCGCGCGCGTTCGGGGAGGACGCTATCCTCGCCGGCGCGGACACGATGCTGGCGGGCGGCCCCGAAGTGCCCCTCGACGGTCCCGAGATCCCCAAGTACGCGGTCGGTCGCAAGCGCGGCCCGTTGCTGGCGATCGTGGACTCGCGCGGTCGCGTCCGCTTCTGGGATTGGCTGCGCGAGCAGGAGTTCTGGGGGGAGCCGGTGGCTCTGGCGAGCGTATCGACCCCGGCCACGCACCTTGCGCACCTGTCTGCTCGCCGTGTCCCGTACCTAGTGGCGGGGACCGATCGTGTCGATCTGAGCGCCGCTCTGGCGTGGCTGGCCGCGGAGTACGGTGTCCGGACCGTACGTGTCGAATCGGGGGGAGCCCTCAACAGCGCGCTTCTCGACGCCGGGCTGGTGAGCGAGGTGTCGTTGCTCGTGCATCCCGCGATCGCCGACGGCGATGCTCTCTCGTTCGTCCGGGCCCCGCTGCCCGACGGGACGCGGCTCGAGGCGACGCACTGCGAGGAGGTCGCGGGCGGACTCGTGTGGCTCCGCTATCGCGTGCTGGGTCCGAGTGACTAGACCCGCCTTCGCGTATACTTCTCGGGTCCAGGTACCGACCGACGGAAAGGCCTGACGCCATGTTCGACGCCCGCTACTCGATACGGACCCACACCTGCGGCGCGTTGCGTCCGGAGCACGTCGGCGCGGAGGTCGTACTCGCTGGATGGGTCCATCGCCGTCGCGACCATGGCGGTCTCGTCTTCATCGACGTCCGCGACCGTTCGGGCCTGGTGCAGTGCGTCTTCGATCCGGACGCATCGGGTGCGGCGTTCGCGGTCGCCGAGCGGGTCCGTCCGGAGTGGGTCCTCAAGGTGACGGGGACGGTCCGTCCCAGGCCTTCAGGGACGGTCAACCCGAACCTGGCCACCGGCGAGATCGAGGTCGCCGTCACCGCCGTCGAGGTGCTCAACGCGTCCGAGACGCCGCCGTTCGAGGTCGAAGCCGGTGTGGAGACCGACGAGGTCACCCGCATGCGCTATCGCTACGTCGACCTGCGCCGCCCCGAGGTGCTCGCCGCGCTCACACTGCGCGACAGGGTGACCCAGCGGTTCCGGCGCTCGCTCGAGCATCGCGGATTCATGGAGGTGGAGACGCCGATACTGACGAAGTCGACCCCCGAGGGCGCGCGCGACTTCATAGTGCCGAGCAGGATGAGCCCGGGCAGGTTCTACGCTCTGCCGCAATCGCCCCAGCTCTTCAAGCAGCTCCTGATGATCGGCGGGGTCGAGCGCTACTACCAGATCGCCCGCTGCTTCCGCGACGAGGACCTGCGCGCCGACCGGCAGCCGGAGTTCACGCAGGTCGACATCGAACTCTCCTTCTGCACGCAGGAGGACATCCTCTCGCTGATGGAAGAGGTCATGCGCGAGGTCATGGCGGAGGCCGGGGTCGAGCTCCCGGTCCCGCTGGCGCGCGTGACGTACGCCGACTCGATGGCCCGTTTCGGCTCCGACCGTCCAGACACCCGGTTCGGGATGGAACTCGTCGAGCTCTCGGACGTCTTCGGCTCGTCCGGTTTCAAGGTCTTCTCGGGCGCGCTTGCCGCCGGAGGCTTGGTCAAGGGCATCAACGCGAAAGGCGCGGGCGACCTCAGCCGGGGGAGGATCGACGCTCTCGACCAGGCCGCTCGTGATGCCGGGGCGAAAGGGCTGGCGTGGGTCGCGTTCACCAGCGACGGAGAGGTCAAGAGCCCCATAGCGAAGTTCCTCTCCGAGGAGGAGATGTCGGGTCTGCGCGCCGCACTCGCTATCGAGCCCGGCGATCTCGCGCTCGTCGTGGCGGACGCGAGAGAAGTCGCCGAGACGGTCCTCGGCGAGCTGCGCCTGCGGCTCGCGGACGAGCTCGCCGTCGCCAGGTCGGGCTTCGCCGCTCTCTGGGTCGTCGACTTCCCGCTGCTGAAGTGGGACGCGGACGACGAGCGCTGGACCGCCAACCACCATCCCTTCACGCGGCCGTTCGACGAGCACGTCGGGATGCTGGAGGAGAGGTCCGGCGAGGTGCTCAGCTACTCGTACGACCTCGTGCTCAACGGGCTCGAGATCGGCGGCGGCACGCTGCGCGTCCACGACGCGGCGCTCCAGCGCCGCATCCTCGCGCTCATGGGCACGAGTGATGAGGACGCGCAGGAGAAGTTCGGCTTCCTGCTCGAGGCCCTCTCTCTCGGAGCGCCGCCGCACGGCGGCATCGCTCTCGGTCTCGACAGGCTCGTGATGCTGCTCGCGGGCGCGGCTTCCATCCGTGATGTCATCGCGTTCCCCAAGACCTCTTCGGGGGCCTGTCCACTCACGGGCGCTCCGGAGACGGTGAGCCGTCGGCAGCTTGCGGACGTCCACATCAAGACGGACTGAGTACCCGCCTTCGTTGTGCCTGGTCGAGCGCGGCGGTACTATTGTGGTGGCTCTGCCTTGCCGATGCCTTCGGCCGCATATCGGTCGAACCAACACCATGTGATCGGGAGCCTTACAAGCCTGGCGGAATGGTATCCCCCTCGCCGGGGAAGCACGAAGCCGGGATGCGGACACCCACCTGCTGAGGGCAGGTTCACCCGGGTCGGAGACACGGCAAGGCGGGCTGCACCTCCCGACGTCACTGGAGGAAGGCCGATATGCGCAGACTCGTCGCAGCACTCGTCATAGTCACGGTCGCGTTCTCCCTCGCGGGTTGCGGCGGCAAGGCCGCCGAGACCGCGGCCCCCGCTCCGGACGCGGCTGCAGCCGCGGCGCCCCCTCCGGCCGCAGCCGCAGCGGCTCCCGTCGCCGATGACTCGCCGACCGAGGTCGTCGACCTCGCCCTGTTCCCGGTCGACAAGGCGATCACGCCCGAGTCGATAACGAACCGGCTCGAGATGCGCCAGCCGATGGTGCTCTACTTCTACGACCCGCTGCAGTCCGACACGAACGACGTCAGGGTGGAGATCGACGCGGCGCTCAAGAAGTACCGCGGTCTCATCGACCTGCTCACCTTCGACGTGGGCGCCCGCTTGAGGTCGGGCGGCGCGAGCGACGCCGCCGCCGCGAAGACTGCGCTCATGACAGACCAGCTGCGCGTCTCGTACACCCCGTACATCATCATGGTCGACCGCAACGGGTTCATGGTCTGGCGCGGCAGGGGGTTCTTCGACCGCGGCATCCTCGAGCGCGAGGTGCTCCGGGCGACCGAGTGACCCCGATGGACGACCTTTTCTCCGAGAGCGCGCGCGAGGCCCTGCGCGCGGGCGCGCCGCTGGCGGTCCGCATGCGTCCGCGCACGCTAGACGAGTTCGTGGGGCAGGAGAGAGCGGTCGGTCCCGGCACCTGGCTGCGACGCGCGATCACGGACGACACGCTCACGTCGCTCATCCTCTACGGGCCCGCGGGTACCGGGAAGACGAGTCTCGCGATGGTCGTGGCGAACCTGACGAAGTCCCACGTCGCGGAGGTGTCCGCCGTCTGTGGAGGTGTGGCGGAGCTGCGCAAGGCCATCGACGAAGCCATGCGCCGGCTCGGCGAGACCGGTCAGCGGACCATCCTGTTCGTCGACGAGATCCACCGCTTCTCCCGAAGCCAGCAGGACGCGCTTCTCCATGCCGTCGAGGACCGCGTCGTGACCCTCGTGGGCGCGACGACCGAGAATCCTTTCTTCGAGGTGAACGCTCCTCTCATCTCCCGGTCGCGCGTCGTCGAGCTCGTCGCGCTGACCGACGAAGACGTCCTGGAGATCGTCAGGCGCGCTCTCGGAGACGAGGAGCGGGGACTCGCGGGCAGGGTCGTCCTCGAGCCGGACGCCGAGGACCGCGTCGTGCTCACCGCCGGCGGGGACGCGCGCGCCGTCCTCACGACGCTCGAGCTCGCCGTGACCGGAGGCGAGAAGCTCCAGGACGGTCGCACGCGGGTGGATCTCGCCGCGGTCGAGACGGCCGTCCCGACGAGGGCGCTCTCGTACGACAAGACGGGAGACACCCACTACGACGTCGTCTCGGCATTCATAAAGTCGATGAGAGGCTCTGACCCGGACGCCGCGGTGTACTGGCTCGCCAGGATGGTCCACGGAGGCGAGGACCCGCGTTTCATCGCGCGCCGGATGCTCATCTTCGCCGCCGAGGATGTCGGGAACGCCGATCCGCAAGCGGTACTGGTCGCACACGCGGCCGTGAAGGCCGCCGAGTTCATCGGATGGCCAGAGTGCCGTATCAACCTGTCGCAGGCCGTCGTCTATCTCTCGCTCGCGCCCAAGAGCAACGCCTCGTACCGTGCGATCGACGCGGCGCTGGCCGAGGTGCGCGAAGGTCCCGCTCGCGGGGTCCCGAACCACCTGCGCGACCGGCATCGGCCCTGCGCGCAGGAGTATCCCGCGTACAGGTATCCGCCTGGCGATCCGGACCGCGCCGCCGGTCAGCGCTACCTTCCGGACGGGCTCGAGCGGGGGCGTTTCTGGGAGCCCGGCGCCGGCGGGTGGGAGGCCGAGCGCGAGCGGGAGCGCCGGGCCGGAGAGCCGAAGCCCGACCGTAAGGAGACACGATGACCCTCCAGCAGGTCCTGACGTTGACGCTCACCGCCGCGGCGATCGCGCTATGCGGCCTCGCGGTGTGGGCCCTGGCCGCCGTCGCGCGCGCCGCGCGCGCCATCGAGCGTCTCGCCGCCGATACGGGCGACCGGCTTCCGCCGCTGCTCGACGAGGCGAGGGCGACTCTCGCCGCTCTCGACGCCGGCATCGCGCGCGTCGACACGATCGTCGAGCGCGTGGACGAGGTCACCGAGCGGATGGGCTCCGCGACGCGGGTCGCCGAGACCGCGGTCGGCGCCCGGATCGCCGGGTTCGCCGCCTTCGTGGACAGGGTCCGCCGGTCCGCCCGCTCGCGGCGCGGCTAGCCGCCTTCGGGCACGACGAGCGCCAGCCGCTATACTGGAAGAGCCGACCGTCCCCGGCGATCCGGAGGAGACATGCCGACCGACCGAGTGATGCTCACCGTCCCAGCGAGGGGCGAGTTCGCGAGGACCGTCCGTATGACCGCATCGGAGGTCGTGAGCCGTCGTGGCGCGTCCTACGACGACGTGGACGATGTGAGGATGGCGGCGGACGAGGCGTTCGTTCTCGCGTGCGCCCGCCTGCAGCCCGATTCCAGTCTCACGTTCACCTTCGACATCGACGAGGGGACCCTGGTCTGCGTCGTCGGCCCGATGCCCTGCGGCGACGGCGGCGCTCTCGAGGACGAAGGTGGCAGGTACGCGGAGTTCATCCTCGAGTCGGTCTGCGATGAGTTCGGATGCGTCGTCGAGGGCGACGTGTCCTACCTGCGTCTCGTCAAGCGGATCGGCTAGGCGGGCGGCGATGGGGCCACGCTCCACACAGAAAGGGTCGCGTCGGCTCGTCTGGGACAAGAAGCGGACGCGCGACCTGTTCAAACACTACCGGGAACACCACGACGAAGCCTCGCGCGACGAGCTCATCACGATGTACCTCAACCTGGTGAAGTTCCTCGCGAGCCGTTTCCGGAACCGGGGCGAGCCGATCGACGACCTCATCCAGGTAGGCACCATCGGCCTCATCAAGGCGATCGACCGCTTCGACACGGAGCGCGAGGTCGAGTTCACGACCTACGCGACACCCACCATCATCGGCGAGCTGAAGCGCTACTTCCGCGACAAGGGCTGGGCGATCAAGGTGCCGCGCCGGCTCCAGGAGCTGTCCTTCCGCGTCAACCAGGCGGTCGACCGGCTCACGCAGATGCAGCAGCGCTCGCCGACGATCCTCGAGATCGCGGACCATCTGGGAGTGACTCCAGAGGAGGTCCTCGAGGCGATGGAGACGAGCGAAGCGTACAACTTCGTCTCATTGGAGAGCGACCGCAACGCGGACGGCTCCGACTCCTTCAGCATCCTTGAGTACATCGGTAAGGACGACCAGTTCATGTCGGTCGTCGACGATCGGACGACGCTCGCGCGCGCGCTCAAGCACCTCGCGCCGCAGGAGCAGCACGTCCTCTACCTGAGGTTCTTCCAGGGGCTCACTCAGACCGAGATCGCCCGAAGGCTGGAGATATCGCAGATGCAGGTCTCGAGACTCTTGCGCAAGACCCTGCGCGTGCTCCGGGACCACCTGCTCCACGAGGAGGAGTGACGATGGACCCGCGTCCTTCCCGCGAGGCGACATGGCGTCGGATCGGCGTCGTGAGCTGGTCGCTCATAGGCGTGGCCGTGCTCGGGCTCGGAGTCCTCTGGCTGCTCGACCGGCTCCGCCACGCCCTCGTGCCGTTCCTTCTCGCGCTCGTCATCGTCTACTTGCTGCGAAGGAGCGTCTCCAAGCTCGCGACGAGGGGTCTGCCTCGGGCGCTCGCGGTGCTCGTGTGCTACCTGGGCGCGGCAGCGATCGTCGCGGTGCTCGCGGTGTTCATCGTCCCGCTCGTCGTGGAACAGGTCACGGGATTCGTCTCGGCGTTCCCGCAGTATTACGATCGCGCGTACGGTCTTTGGGCGGACCTCGGCAAGCGCTACGTGGCGCTGTCGCTGCCCGCGTGGGCGGAGCGTCTCGGGCTCGAGGCGCGGGCCGTCGTCAGCCAGCGGTTCATGGGATGGTCGAGCTCGCTCGCGCGCGGAGCGTTCGCGGCTGGCGGACAGGTCGTCACTCTCCTCTTCGACGGTCTGCTCGCGCTCGTGCTCGCGTTCTACACGTTGAAGGACCTGCCCGTGCTGCGCGAGGAGATCCTCTCGCTGGCCGGCCCGCACGGACGCGACGAGGCGCAGGTCGTCTTCAGCAAGGTCTCGGCGGCGCTCAGCGGCTATCTGCGAGGACAGATCATCATCTCCGCGTCGACCGGCGCTCTCTCCGCCGTCGCGCTCAGCATAGTCGGCGTCCCGTACGCGCTCGTGATAGGGTTGCTCAACGGCGTGCTCAACGTCGTTCCCTACGCCGGTCCGGCGCTGGGCGCCACGATCGCGGCCATCGCCGCCGCGTTCGTGCATCCTCTCCTCGCGGTCTGGGCGGTCCTGGCGATCTTCGTCGTCCAGCAGGTCAACGACCTGATCCTCGCTCCGCGCATCATGTCGCGCCAAGTCGACCTCCATCCGCTGCTCGTGGTATTCTCACTCCTCGCCGGAGCGACCCTGTTCGGGTTCGTCGGCGTCCTGATGGCGATCCCGGTCGCGGCCGTCGCGAAGGGCATGTTCGTCTACTACTTCGAGAAGAACACGGCGGCGACGCTAGGCACCGAGGACGGCGCTCTCTTCCGGCAGGTGAAGGACGACGGGCGCCCCGACGACGACCCCTCGTCAGACGAGACGTGACCCGAAGGAGAGCCGCGTGAAGTCCGCCGAGATCCGAGAGAGCTTCCTCACGTACTTCGAGTCGAAGGGCGCTCGGCGCGTCGCGAGCTCCTCTCTCGTGCCCGACGATCCATCGCTGCTCCTCACCACCGCGGGGATGGTCCAGTTCAAGCCCGTCTTCCTCGGGATCGAGAAGCGGGATTACACGCGTGCGACTACCGTGCAGAAGTGCGTGCGGACGACCGACATCGACATCATCGGGACGACCGGCCGCCACCACTCCTTCTTCGAGATGCTCGGCAACTTCAGCTTCGGGGACTACTTCAAGTCCGAGGCCTGCGCGTGGGCGTACGAGTACTCCGTCTCGGTGCTCGGACTCGACCCCGGTCGCCTGTGGTACTCGATCTACGAGGACGACGATGAGGCGGAGCGGATATGGGCCGAGGAGGTCGGCGTCCCGCGCGATCGCATCGTGCGTATGGGGGCGAAGGACAACTTCTGGTCGGCCGGGCCCACCGGTCCGTGCGGTCCGTGCTCGGAGCTCTACTACGACCAGGGGCCCGAGGTGGGCTGCGGGAGTGCCGAGTGCGCGCCGGGATGCGACTGCGACCGGTTCCTCGAGTACTGGAACCTCGTCTTCATGCAGTACGACCGCAAGGAGGACGGCTCCCTTGAGCCGCTGCCGAAACAGAACATCGATACCGGCATGGGCCTCGAGCGCATCGCCACCATCCTCCAGGGCGTGCACAGCAACTTCGAGACGGACATCCTCCGCTCGATCATGACGGTCGCCGAGAGCGTCACCGGAGCGAAGTACGGTTCGAGCGGAGAGCGCATCGATACCTCTTTGCGCATCCTCGCCGACCACGCGCGTTCGGTCGCGTTCCTCATCGCCGACGGTGTCCTGCCGGGCAACGAGGGTCGCGGCTACGTCCTGCGGCGCCTTCTGCGCCGCGCGGTGCGCCACGGGCGGCTGCTCGGCGTGGAGACTCCGTTCCTCGGCCTGCTGGTGGACGCGGTCGTCGAAGGGATGGGCGGCGCCTACCCGGAGATCGTCGAGCATCACGACTTCATCCACCGCATCGTCCTCAGCGAGGAGCAGCGCTTCGGCACGACGCTGCGCTCGGGGCTCGCCTTTCTCGAGGACGCGCTCGGCTCGCGCGCTCCCGGCTCGGTCTTCGACGGCGGGACCGCGTTCGTCCTTCACGATACCTACGGGTTCCCCATCGAACTGACGGCCGAGATCGTCGCGGAGCAGGGGATGACCGTGGACATGGACGCCTTCGAGAAGGCGATGTCCGGGCAACGTGACCGCGCCCGGGCGGCCGTCAAGGACGATTCCTGGACGGCGTTCGGCAACGCCTTCGCCTCCATCTCCTCGTCCGTCCCGGGCGTGGAGTTCATGGGATACGGGGAGGACGAGACCGATTCCACCGTCGTCGGCATAGTCGTCGACGGGAACGCCGTCGAGCGTCTCGAGCCGGGTGTCACCGCCGAGGTGGTCCTCGATCGCACCCCCTTCTACGCCGAGCAGGGCGGTCAGGTCGGCGACACGGGCCGGCTGACGGCCTCCGGGACCGTATTCGAAGTGGTCGACACGCACTTCCCGCTCGTGGGGCTCACGACCCATCGGGGATCGCTCACCGAGGGATCCGTCCCGCTCATGGTCGGCGGGAGCGTCCACGCGGCGATCGACGTCGCCCGAAGGGCCCGCATAAGGCGCAATCACACCGCGACGCACCTGCTCCACTGGGCGTTGCGGCTCGTTCTCGGAGAGCACGTCCGCCAGTCGGGATCTCATGTGGCCCCCGATCGGCTCCGTTTCGACTTCACCCACTTCGAGGCGCCGACCGCCGAGCAGATCTCCAAGGTCGAGCGCATGGTGAACGCCAAGGTCATGGAGAACCATCCCGTCCGCAACTACGAGACGTCTCTCACCAGCGCGCGCGAGGCGGGGGTCACCGCGCTGTTCGGTGAGAAGTACGGCGACATCGTGCGGGTGCTCGAGGTCGGCAACTTCAGCAAGGAGCTGTGCGGCGGCACGCACGTGGCGCGCAGCACCGAGATCGGATTCGTGAGGATAGTCTCCGAGGGCAGCGTCGGGGCGAACCTGCGCCGGGTCGAGGCGGTCACCTCGTTCGGCGCTCTGGAAGCGGTCTACGAGGATGAGCGCGTGCTCGCGGAGGCCGCGGCCGCTCTCAAGTGCCGTCCCTCCGAGGTCGCGCAGCGCGCGACGGTGCTCACCGCGAAGCTGAAGGAGACGGAGCGCGGTCTGGCCGACGCGCGCCGGCGTGGGGGCTCGAGCGAGATCGAAGATCTGGTGGCGGCTGCCGCGGATGTGGGATATCCGGTCGTCGTCGCGCGCGTCGATGCCGGGGACGGCGCGGCTCTGCGCGAGATCTCCGACGCCGTGCGTGCGCGCGTCCCTGGAGGCGCGGTCGTGCTCGCGGCGGACGCGGGCGGGACGGCGCTGTTGCTGGCGGCGGGGTCCGACGAAGCCGTCCGCGCTGGGTTCGACGCCGGTGCGGTCGTGCGTGCGATGTCGCCTCACGTGGGCGGCGGCGGCGGCGGGAAGCCGGCGATGGCGCAGGCCGGCGGGAAGGACCCGTCCGGCATCGATGCGTCGCTGGCCGCGGCGCGGGCACTCCTCGGCATCGGGTGACGGTGCGACTCCTCGGTCTCGATATCGGCGAACGGCGGACCGGAGTGGCGTTGTCGGATCCCGACGGCCGGGTGGCCACACCGCTGGTCGTGCTCGACGCGAGGGGACGCCACGGGGCGGACGACGCCGTCGCGCGTCTCGTCGAGGAATACGAGGTGGGAGAGGTGGTCGTCGGTCTTCCGACGAGCATGGACGGGAACGAGGGCCCCCAGGCCGCGGCGGTTCGCGCGGTAGGGGAGAGACTGTCTCGTAGGCTGCCGTGTCCCGTCAGCTACTGGGACGAGCGTCTCTCGAGCGCGGAGGCGAGCCGCGTCATGCGTGCCGCCGGAGCGGACCCAAGGAAGGGACGGAGCGCGCGCGACATGGTCGCGGCGGCGATCATCCTGCAGGGTTTCCTCGATGCCCGCGCGAACGCCGCGAGCAGGGATGGAGGCGTGTGAGGGCGTGAGCGGACGCCACGGCATGCGGCGAGCGAGCCGTAGGACTTTGACCGGGGTCGCGGCAGGGCTCGCGGTCGCCTTCGTCGTCCTGTTCGCGGTCGCGGTCGTCTGGTGGTCCATCTTCGTCCGCGCCGCGGTCCCGGTCGATGAGGGCCGTTCCGTGGAGGTCGTCGTGCCCCATGGGGCATCGAGCGAGCGCATCGCACAGATCCTCGCCGGCGAGGGCATCGTGCGCAACGCGAACATGCTCCGCCTTCAGGCGCGCAGGCGCGGCGTCGACGGCGAGTTGAAGGCCGGGACGTACGACATGGTGACCGGGATGGGCTACACGGCCGCCATCGACGCGCTGGTGGCCGGACCGCCAGCGGTCTTCTACCGCGTCCTCATCCCCGAGGGTTTCACCATAGAGCAGATGGCGCAGCGGTTCGGCAAGGTGGCCGGTATCGACGTCGAGGAGTTCCGCCGGATCGCCAGGTCCGGCGCCGGACGGTTCGACTTCCCGTTCCTCGCCGACGACCACACCGGGTCGCTCGAGGGCTATCTCTTCCCCAAGACCTATCGCGTGAAGCAGGGCACCACGGCGGAGCAGGTGATCCGCATGATGCTCGTTCAGTTCGGCACGGAGACGTCCGGCATCGACTTGAGTTATCTCACGGGGAGCGGTCTCGACCGGCACGAGTGGGTGACGCTGGCGTCGATGGTGGAGCGCGAGGCGAAGATCGCGCGGGACAGGCCCCTCATCGCCTCGGTCATCTACAATCGTCTCCGGACCCACATGAAGCTCCAGATCGACGCCACCCTCGAATACGTCCTGCCGGGGACGAAGCCTCGCTTGAGTCTCGAGGACCTCAAGGTCGAGAGCCCGTACAACACCTACACCCACGAAGGACTGCCTCCAGGCCCGATCAGCAGCCCCGGGCTCGCATCGCTGAAGGCGGCGGCGAAGCCGGCGGAGACGGGGTATCTCTACTACGTCTTGACGAGCCGCAGCGGCGCGCATACGTTCACCACGAACGTGGCGGATTTCCTCAAAGCCAAGCGGGCGTCACGGAAGGTGGTGCCGTGATGGCGGGTGATGGAGGCGAGGCGCTCGCCGTAAGGATCGAGCGGGCGCGGAAGGAGTATCCGATCCGCATCGGGAAGCCGAAGCGCTGCGTCGTCGACGACGTCTCGCTGTCGGTGGCGGAGGGGACGATCCACGGGCTCCTCGGTCCCAACGGCGCCGGGAAGACGACGACGATCAAGATGCTCCTCGGACTCGTCATTCCGACGGCGGGCGTGTTCGAGGTCGAGGGCATCCCTTCGACCGTCCCCGTCGGGCGCGCGCGCCTGGGATTCCTTCCCGAACAGCCGTACTTCCCGCAGCAGCTCACCGCCGCAGCCGCATTGCGTCTCTACGGCCGCCTCGTGGGGCTGCGTGAAGGCGACATACGCGGTCGGACGATGGACCTGCTCGAACTCGTGGGTCTCGAAGGCAAGGAACGCGTCCAGGTCTCGAAGTTCTCGCGCGGGATGCTGCAGAGGCTCGGCGTTGCACAGGCTCTCCTGGGAGACCCGCGCGTCGTCGTCCTGGACGAGCCCGCCTCGGGTCTCGACCCGGTCGGCCAGCGAGACATGCGCAACCTCATGCTCGGCCTGCGCGAGCGGGGCGTGACGGTCCTTCTCTCGTCCCACCAGCTCTCCGAGGTGGAGGTCGTGTGCGATCGCGTGACCATCATGAATCGCGGCCGGGTCGCGGCCGAAGGCCACATCGACGACCTTCTCAACATCGCGGGGCAGACGTCGATGAGGGTGCGCGGTCTCCAGTCAGGACTGCCGGACGCGCTGGAAGGACTGGTTCGAGACGTCGCGGTCTCCGGCGCGGTATGGGTCTTCTCCGTCGCGGATGCGGATGTCCGCCGCGTCGTCGACGCGGTAGACGATGCGGGGGGCTCCATCGTTTCCGTGTCGCCCAAGCGTGAGTCGCTCGAGGACTACTTCTCGCGGCTGCTCTCGGCATCGGTCGAGGGTGGGTCGTCGTGAGGCGGGTCTACGCGATAGCGGCCGCCGTGGTCATGGACAGCGTCCGCCGCAAGATAGTGTGGGTCGTCGTCCTGTTCGGCAGCGTCATGGCGGTCGCGATCCCGTCGTTGCCGAGCTACAGCCTGGGGATCGTCCAGGCGGTCTTCCGCGAGGTGGCACTCGCGTTGAGCTACGCGGCGGCGCTGGTCGTCGCGCTGACGCTCGCGGCGAACCGCATCCCTGGTGAGATCGAGCGTCGCACGGTGTACAACGTCCTTTCGAAGAGGGTGGCCCGATCGGAGTACGTTCTCGGGACCTGGCTCGGGATCGTGGGCGTCCTGGGCGCGTGCATCGCGGCGTTCACGGTCGTCAACCAGGTCATCGGTCAGATCACGTACGGAGACGCGATGTGGCGTCTGTGGGAAGGCGCGCTCGGCGTCTGGCTCGAGACGAGCGTCGTCGCCGCATTCGCCGTCGCGGTATCGACCCTCGTCGGTCCCATCGTGGTGGTGGTGGCTTCCATCGCGTTCGTGTTCGTGGCGCACTCGCGGGCCGCGCTGCTCGGCTCCGCGGCCCCGCGCATCGCCTGGGCGCTCTTCCCGTCGCTCGACCCGCTCGACGTCATCAACCCCGTCGCACATGGGAACGGCATCTCGGCGGCGTACGCCGGCTACATGATCCTTGTCGCGATAGGGTACGCCGCGATGTTCGTGCTCCTGGGAAGCGTCGCGTTCCGGAGGCGGGACCTGTGAGTCTGCTTCGCTCCGCGCCCGCCTCGGTGGCGCTTGCGGTCGCGTTGCTCGCGGTGGCGCTCTTCGGACAGGCGCTGTCTGACGCGAACCCTCCCGCCACAGCGGTCACGGGCACCGGATACGCGCTCGGTCGCGCCAGCTTCGCGTACCTCACCGGGCTACGCACCTTCGCCGCGGCGGTGCTCTGGAACCGCGTGGACCCGGTCTACCACGAGTACTACGGGGAAGGGGCGGTCGACCGTCAGCGCTTCATGCTTCCCAATATGCGTCTCGTGACCGTGCTCGACCCGCAGTTCATCCAGGCTTACTACGTCGCGCAGTGGATCGTCGTGCGCAACGGCCGTGTCGACGAGGCGTTGAACATCTCCGAGGACAGCGTGAAGAACAACCCTCGCTCGGGACTGCTCCGCGCGTCTTTCGCTCAGATCCTCATGATCTACGCGCACAGGCCCAAGGAAGCGGTGCGCGAAGCCGACCTGGCACTCTTCCACTCCGATTGGGCGAACGGGTTCGAGCAGCACGACGGTTACGTGGTTCTACGGTCGGTCTACCGGGCCGCTGGTCGCCTCGACCGCGTTGCGTACCTGCAGACCAGTATCGACAGGCTCGACCGCGAACTCGACGGTGTGACGCCACCTGAGGGCTCCGAGGAGAGCCAGGCTGGCGAACGGGGCCACACCGATCGATGACCCGACCATAGTGACGGACCCGAGGACCGTGTGATGAAGCTGTTGAGCCCCGATCTCTACTACGCGAGCGTTCATGCGATCGATCTCGACGTCCTCGCGGCGGCCGGCGTCTCGGCGCTGCTCGTCGATCTCGACAACACGCTCCTGCCGCGCGACACGAACATCGTCTCCGACGACGCGAAGGCGTGGGCGGCGGCCGTCGCGGAGAGAGGCTTCCGGCTCTGTCTCGTCTCGAACAACTGGCACGACAGGGTCAAGACCGTCGCGGACGGGCTCGGTTGCGCGCTGGTGGACAAGGCGCTCAAGCCGCTGCCGTTCGCGTTCCGCAAGGCGCTTCGGATCCTCGGAGCGCGACCGAATGAGGCGGCGGTCATCGGAGACCAGCTCTTCACGGACATCCTCGGGGGCAGTCTGGTGGGCGTCGCCCGGACCGTGCTGGTCATGCCCCTTTCGCGCTCGGACCTCCCGCACACGCTCGCGCTTCGGTTGATGGAAGGCCGTATCCTGGCCGATAGGCAACCACTGGCGTAGACTTCACAGCGGGCGCCTCTGGACCGAGAGGAGCTGACGACCGTGGGCCTGCAGATCAACGGACGGACGAAACTGGCGGGCGTCGTGGGCTGGCCGCTCGGCCATACCCTCTCACCCGCCATGCACAATGCGGCGTACGACGCCATGCGCCTGAACTGGGTCTACCTGCCGCTGCCCGTCAAGGACGAGTCGGGCCTCATACAACTCTGCGAGGCCGCGCGCGTGCTGCCGTTCGTCGGCTTCAACGTCACCATGCCATACAAGCAGGCGATGCTCGCGCTCTGCGACGAGGTCGCGATGCTCGCGAAGCTCGCGGGCGCGGTGAACACGGTCCACTGCGTCGACGGACGGCTCATCGGCTACAACACCGACGGCAGGGGCTTCCTGGAGGCGCTCGGCTCCGAGACGGACTTCGTCTCGGAGGGGATATCGGTCGCGATGATTGGCGCCGGCGGTGCCGCGGGTGCCGCCATCGTCTCGCTCATCCTCGGGAAGGCCGCCCGCATCACCATCGTGAACCGCACGCTCGGCCGGGCCGAGAAGCTCATCGAGCGTCTCGGCGACAGGGTCCACGGGACCCAGGTCTCCGTCGCTCTGCTCGATGAGGGCGCCGCCGACGTCGTCCGGTCGGCGGACCTCGTCGTGAACGCGACTCCGGTCGGGATGAGCCGGGACGACCCGAGCCCGATACCCTCGTCGTGGCTCAGGTCCGGGCAGGTCGTCGCCGACATGGTCTACCGGCCGGAGCCGACGGCGCTGCTCCTCGATGCGGCAGCTGCCGGCGCGACGACCGTCGGCGGCATGGGCATGCTCGTCGCTCAAGGCGCGGTCGCCATCGACATCTGGAACGAGAGCGCGCAGTCCCGCACGCCGCGCGACGTCATGCGCGCCGCCGCCGCGGAGATGCTCTCCGGCTCCATCGCGACGTTCGAGGAACTCGGGATCTAGACGTGACTGCTGCGACCGGGAAGCGCCTGGGCAAGATCCTCGTGCAGGCGGGTGTCATCACCGCCGAGCAGATGCAGACCGCCCTCGACGAGGCCGGCGAAGAGCGAACCCTCACGTCGGTACTCGCGGACACGGGCGTCGTGAGCGAGAACAAGGTCGCTCAGGCTGTCGCGGAGCAGATGGGCCTGCCCTTCGTCGATCTCGGAACGTACGAGATCGATGGGAACGCGGCCACGATCCTCTCGGTCGAACTCGCCCATCGCTATACGGTGCTGCCCATTGCTTTCCAGGACGAGGAACTCGTCGTCGCGATGGCCGATCCGGCGAACATCTTCGCCATCGACGACCTGCGCATAGTCACCGGATACGAGATCCGGCCCGTGGTCTGCGCGGAGAGCGATCTTCTTGCCGCGATCGAGAAGTTCTCGGCGATGCACGAGAACGTCGACGAGATGGTCGGTGACCTCGAGGGCACGATGGGTCCGAGCGCGAGCACGACCGAAGACGATGAGGCCGAGGCGAGCGACGAGAACGCCCCGGTCGCGAAGCTCATGAACCTGATCATCACCGAGGCCATCCGCCAGGGTGCGGGCGATATCTACGTGGAGCCCCTCGAGAACGAACTGCGCGTCCGGTACCGTATCGACGGCGTCTGCCAGGAGGTCATCCGCAGCCCGAAGAAGCTCCACCGGCAACTCATCAGCCGCATCAAGATCGCATCGGGCATGGACATCGCCGAGAAGCGCATCCCGCAGGACGGCCGCTTCGGGGTCGTCCTCGACGGGAAGGCGGTCGACTTCCGCGTCGCGGTCCTGCCCGTCGTCAACGGCGAGATGTGCGTCATCCGCCTCCTGCGGCACGACTCCATCCTGCTCTCACTCGAGGACCTCGGCTTCCTCCAGCAACCCCTCGAGCGACTCATGGACGCGCTCAGCAAGCCCTACGGCGCCGTGCTCGTCACCGGGCCGACGGGCTCGGGCAAGTCGACGACGCTCTACGCGGCGATCAACAAGACGAACGATCCCAAGACGAACCTCATCACGGTCGAGGACCCGGTCGAGTATCGGCTCCAGGGGCTGTCGCAGGTACAGGTGAACGAGAAGGCGGGCCTCAGCTTCGCCGCCGCTCTCCGCTCGATCCTGCGTCAGGACCCCGACACCGTGATGATCGGCGAGATCCGCGACAAGGAGACTGGGACGATCGCCATCGAGGCCGCACTCACGGGCCATCTCGTCCTCTCGACGCTGCACACCAACGACGCTCCTTCGGCGATCACCCGGCTCACCGAGATGGGCATCGAGCCCTTCCTGACCGCTTCGGCGGTCAACTGTGTGCTCGCTCAGCGTCTCGCGAGGCGTCTGTGCTCGGAGTGCAAGGAGGCGTACGAGCCGTCCGAGGAAGCGCTGAGCCGCGTCGGGTTCCCCTTCGAGCCGGGGAAACTTCCCACGCTCTACCGCGCGAAGGGCTGCAAGAAGTGCAACGGCATCGGCTACAAGGGACGCATGGGCGTCCACGAGGTCATGGTGCTCTCGGAGACGATCGAGCGTCTCGCCGTCGAGCACGCCTCCGGCGACGAGATCGCGCGGCAGGCGCGCGAAGAGGGGATGCTCACCCTGCGCGACGACGGGTTCTCGAAGGTGCTCTTGGGTCAGACATCCATCGAGGAGATCATGCGCGTCGTCGTCTAGCAGCGCCATCGTGGCGGGTGCCGTTGTGCGCGCGCTTCACGCGTGAGAAACTGAGAAGGCTCGCCCACGACGGCGGGCCTTCGCGCCGGTGTTCGCTGCCGGTCCCGCTGGGAGGGTCACGCCAGGAGGTGGCACGCGCATGGCAGACAGCGGCATCGGGGACTACTTCATCAGTGATGTCGAGGACGATGTCTTCGAGGACGACGACCTGATCATCGCTCCGGTCGTGGTGGCGCCGGCGCCCGCGCCGGTGATCCCCATGGCGCCGGACGTGCAGGTCGCCGAGGTCGCGCCGTACCCGGCGCCGGCGACGGCGACCGCGCGGGCACCGCTGCCGGTGGAAGGAAGCCGCGAGGAACGGCTCGTCGGGTGTCTCAACGGGCTCATAGCACGTTCCGTCGAGATCCAGGCGGCCGCTCTCGTGAGCCTCGACGGCTTCACCATGGCGTCGGCTCTGCCGCCGGGGATGCAGGAGGATCGGGTCGGCGCCATGTCCGCTGCGATCCTCGGTCTCGGCGAGCGCGCCGCGGTCGAACTCGGCAAGGGCCGCCTCACGCAGGTGTTCATCGAAGGTGACGACGGGTACGTGCTGCTCGTGAACGCCGGCGTCCGCGCCGTCCTCACGGTGCTGGCCGCCCAGGACGCGAAGCTCGGGCTCGTGCTGTACGACATGAAGAGCGCCGCCGCCGAGATGGGTGAGATCCTCGGATAGCGGCGCGGCGCCGCTCGCTCGAGGGAGAAGGGTCCGTCGCCGGTGGCACTCCGGGGAAATCTGAAGGATTTCAGCCTTCCTGACGTCTTCCAGCTGGTCACATTCAGCCGGAAGAACGGGGTGCTGCGCATCCGTCGCGCCGAGACGGCGGGCAGCGTCTGGTTCCGGGAGGGCGACATCTACTTCGCGCAGTCGAACTGGCAGCGCGCCCCCCTCGGCGAGCGTCTCGTCGCCGCGAGCAGGATCACACCGCAGGCGCTCGCGCGGGGTCTCGACATCAGACGCGCCGAACCTTCCGACGGGCGGCGTCTCGGGCAGATCCTCGTGGATGAGGGCTACATAACCGAGAAGGTCCTGGAGACGTTCGTCCAGGAGCAGATACAGGACACCATCTTCGACCTGATGCGTTGGGACGAGGGCGATTTCGACTTCGAGCCTCTCGAAGCGGCATCTGAGGAGGACATCGGGCTGTCGGTCTCCATCGAGAACGTCATCATGGAGGGGAGCCGACGCCTCGAAGAGTGGACCCGCATCAAGCGAAAGGTCCCCTCCACGGAGATGGTCTTCAAGATGGCGACGGCACCGGGCGAGGGCACGTTCGAGATCTCGCTCAAGCCGGTCGAATGGAACCTCCTGCTGCGTGTCGACGGTACGCGTTCCGTCGCCGAACTGGCGACGGAGACCGGCCGCACCGATTTCGAGATAGCGCGCGTCATCTACGGGCTCTTCTCGGCGGGCCTGCTCGAGGTGCCCACCGATGACGAGGTCGAGCGGCTCCGTGCAGAGAGTGCCGAGCGCGGTCTCGGTCACTCCGACGCGTCCGCTCCAGTCGCCGTAGAGGGCGAGATGCCGGTGGAGGTCGGCTACGCGCCGGTCGTCTCGCTCCCCGAAGCTCTCGAACTCGGCGGATCCGCCCCCGAGCCCGAGATGCCGGAGTTCCTCGCCGACGACAAGGCCGTGCCTTCCGCCGAGGACATGGCGGTCTTCGAGCAGATGATGGGAGCGGTGCTCGAGCCGTCGGCGGCGGTATCCGCTCCAGCTGCCCCGGCGGCCATGCCCGCGGCGCCCGTCGAGTCCGAGGAGGCCGATGTCCCGTTCGTACCCGGCGTCTTCGAGCCGATGTCGGAATCGGGGTCGGCCGAGACCGTGGAGTCCGCGGCTCCCGCGGCTGCGCCTACTCCGGAGCTCACCGGGGACCTCGAGAAGGACATCATGGCGCTCGGTCTCGGGGAGCTTCCGGTCGAACTCGAGGCCGAGCCTGCGGATGTCGAGGCGATCGGTACCAAGGCGGCGCCGCACGAGGGTCCGGACCTCAGCGACCTGCTGACGTCGCTGTCCAAGCCGGAGAACGAGCCCACGCAGGTGATCAGTACGGACGCCTATCTCGCTGAATTCGACGGTGACGTCGGGCTCACGAGCGTGCTTGGCGACGAGCTCACCGCGCTGACCGGTGGAGGAGCGGGGCGGCCCCGGCTGCAGGCTAGCGTCAACCGGATCCCCGAGGCCACGCATGAGGGGAAGACGCTTCAGCGCGATCAGGGCGTGGACCGGGATCTGGTCATGCGGATCATCGAAGGCATCAAACAGTTGTAGTCGGACGACGGACGGAGCACGCGCGGATGCAGTCGGTAAAGGTCGTCGTCACAGGGCCCTTCAACGCCGGCAAGACGACGTTCATCAAGGCGGTGAGTGAGATCACCGTCCTCTCGACGGAGCGCCAGGTCAGCGACGCTTCGGGAGAGAGCGGCGGCGAGACGACCGTCGCGATGGACTTCGGCCGGATCACGATCTCGGACGACGTGGTGCTGTACCTGTTCGGGACGCCCGGCCAGCAGCGGTTCTCTTTCATGTGGGAGACTCTGTCGGAAGGCATGCTCGGTTTCGTGCTCCTCGTCGACGCGATGAGTTCCGACTCCGTGCGTGACGCGACGGCCATGATCGAGTTCTTCACGGGGATGGCAGACGTGCCGTTCGTGGTCGCGGCGAACAAGGTCGCCGCGGAGGACCTCGAGACTCTTCGCAAGGTACGCGACGACCTGCGGCTCGAAGAGTACGTCCCCTTGTTCGCGGTGGACGCTCGCGACAAGGAGAGTGTGAAAGCGGTCTTGCTGGGACTCCTCTATCGGATACTCGAGAGTATGGGATAGAGCTATGGACATCATGGTCATCGTCCTGTTGGTCGTTCTCGTCGTCTCGGTCACGCTCTTCGGGATCGTGGTCTCGCTGCTCATCAAGGTGAGCAAGCCCGGTGCTGCGCGTGCTAAGGCGCCCAAGCCCGTGAAGCAGCCGAAGCCGCCCAAGGCGCCCAAGCCGGAGAAGGCTCCGAAGCCGCCGAAGCCGCCGAAGCCGCCCAAGGCGCCGAAGCAGCCGAAGCCCGGGAAGGCGGCGAAGATGCCGCCAGAGGCGGAGGCCGGTCTGGGTGACGCGATGCCCGTCGAGACGACACCGGTCGCGGTCCCCGGATCGTTCGAACCGCCTGCCGCTGTAGGCGAGGTTCTCATTCAGGACGAGGACATCCCGGCGATCATGGCCGAGCCGACGGTCGACGAGCCGATACGCGCGCCAAAGCGGAAGAGGGGACTGTTCTCGAGGGCGTCCAAGCTGCCCAAGACGCCCAAGCCACCGAAGCCCGAGAAGACGCCCAAGCCACCGAAGCCCGAGAAGACGCCCAAGCCACCGAAGCCCGAGAAGGCCCCGAAGGAGCCGAAGGCGAAGAAAGCGAAGAAGGCGCCCAAGCCGCCGAAGCCCGAGAAAGGACGCGGATCCGGGCGGGCTCCGAAGTCGTTCGGGTTCTCGTTCGGCCGCAAGCATGCGGTCTCCGAGCCGTCCGGTCCCGACTCGACCGGGCTCGTCACGGGGGTCGAGGGACTACCCTCAATACCTGATACGCGCCCGGTCTTCGAGATGCCATCCGATCGTCGCCGATTCTGGCCGTTCGGTCGCGGCAGGCCCTCGGTCGCCGCACCCGAAGTCAGCAGGCCGTTGTCCGAGATGCTCCCGCCATTCCCTTCCGAATCGCCGAATATGGGACCTGTGGCTGTGATTCCGCCGGAACCCAGCTCGACTGTTCCGGTGATCACGCCCACACCCGCGCCCGAGCCAGTGCCCGAGCCGGTCATCGCTCCCGAACCCGCCGCGGAGGAACCCGATCAGGTCTGGGTCGCTCCGACGGAAGAGCCGCCCGCAGCGGTCTTCGAGCCCGCGCTGGAATCCGAACCCGAGCCAGTGCCCGAGCCGGTCATCGCTCCCGAACCCGCCGCTGAGGAACCCGATCAGGTCTGGGTCGCTCCGACGGAAGAGCCGCCCGCAGCGGTCTTCGAGCCCGCGCTGGAACCGGTCATCGCTCCCGAACCCGCCGCGGAGGAGCCCGACTGGATCTGGGTGCCGCCGACGGAAGAACCGCCCGCAGCGGTCTTCGAGCCCGCGCCAGAACCCGAGTCCGCGCCAGTGCCCGAGCCGGTCGCCGCTCCCGAACCCGATCAGGTCTGGGTGCCGCCGACGGAAGAGCCGCCCGCGCCGGTCGCCTCCGACGTGCAGCCTGCGACCGGGCGCGACCGGGCGGCTTCGTGGCTACCCGTCGCACCCGTGGAGTTGCGCTTCAGCGACGAGAAGGGCAGGGTCGGCGTGCATCCGGGATCGCCCTCGTATGAGGAGTACCGCCGTATCGCCAATAGACTCTTCGCCGAGATGCGCCGCGCTTGGGAAGGTCGCTGACGCTCAAGACCCCGCGCGACTGTCCCGATAAGCATGGGTGTCGTAGGATTGATGACGTCGGCGCGGTGAACGCGTCCGACGGGATCGGTGACGTCTCCCGCGAACCGAGAAGGTCGTGACCGTGGCGGAAGCCGGACAGCGTCTCGGCCAGCTCCTGCTCAAGGCCGGTATCATAACCGAGCGTCAGCTCAGCGACGCGCTCGAGGTCCACAAGGCCACGGGCAGTCCGCTCGGGCGCGTCCTCGTCGATCTCGGCTATGCCAGCCAGGGTGCCATCCTCTCCGTGATGGCCCGGCAGATCGGCATCCCGTACATCGATTTCGCCGAGCGCAAACCCGAGCCGAACGCGGTGGCGATCGTCCCGAAGGACCTTGCGGCGCGGTACCTGCTCATGCCCATCGAGATCACCGAGGACGAGCAGCTGCTCGTCGCGATGGCCGATCCGCAGAACGTGCTCGCCCTCGACGACCTGCGGATCATCACCGGCTTCGAGATCAAGCCCGCCATCTCCACGAAGGACGACATCGTCGCGGCCATCGAGGAGTACTACAAGGTCGCCGAGCACCAGGACATGGACGAGTTCTCGGGAGCGGCAGAATTCGACGCTGCCGACATCGAGGCCATCTCCGACCTCGCGTCCGACGCGCCCATCGTCAAGCTTGTCAACTACATCATCAACAAGGCGGTCTCCGACCGTGCGTCCGACATCCACATCGAGCCTCAGGAGAAGGATCTTCGCGTCCGCTATCGTGTGGACGGCGTGCTCCACGAGGTGATGCGCAGCCCCAAGTCGGTCCAGCAGTCGATCATCAGCCGGTTCAAGATCATGGCCGACATGGATATCGCGGAGTCCCGGAAGCCGCAGGACGGTCACACCGCTCTGACGATCGCCGGGCACAAGCTCGATTTCCGCGTCTCGACGCTGCCGACCGTCTACGGCGAGAGGGTCGTCCTGCGCATCCTGCGCAAGGACTCCATCATGCTGCGCCTCGAGGACCTCGGCTTCCTCCCGAACGCGCTCGAGAGGTTCGAGTCGTCGTTCCGCAAGCCGTACGGCGCGATCCTCGTCACCGGCCCGACGGGTTCGGGGAAATCGACGTCGCTGTACGCGGCGATCAACGTGCTGAACGATCCGGCGCGCCACATCCTCACCGCGGAGGACCCGGTCGAGTACCGGCTTCCCGGCGTGAACCAGTGCCAGACGAACGTCAAGGCCGGTCTGACGTTCGCGCGCGCGCTGCGCTCGTTCCTGCGCTGCAGCCCCGACGTCATCCTCGTCGGCGAGATCCGCGACCAGGAGACGGCCCAGATCGCCATCGAATCCGCGCTCACCGGCCACCTCGTCCTCTCCACGCTGCACACCAACGACTCCTCGGGTGCGATCTCGCGGCTGACGGAGATGGGCGTCGAACCGTTCCTCATCGCCTCCGCGGTCGACTGCGTGCTCGCGCAGCGCCTCGCGCGGCGGCTGTGCCCCGACTGCAAGCAGGAGTTCAATCCGCCCAGACAGATGCTGCTCGATGCCGGCTATCCCGAGGACGCTCTCCCCGAGACGCTGTTCCGTCCCGGCGGGTGCAAGCGCTGCGGAGGGACCGGTTATCGCGGACGGCTCGGCGTACACGAGATCCTGCTCATGTCCGAGGAGATCTCGAAGCTCACCGTCGAGGAGGCCACCGCGGAGTCGATCAAACGGGTCGCTGTCGCGCAGGGGATGCTCACGTTGAAGCAGGACGGCCTCGAGAAGGTCCGCAACGGCGCCACGTCGATCGAGGAGATCGTCCGGGTCATCGTCTGAGCGGCGCGGTATAATCGTCGAGGGTCCCTCACGACGAAAGGCAGCGGGCTTATGTCCACGTACGCCTACTCGGTGCGAGACAAGTCCGGCAAGGTCACCAAGGGCAAGATCGAGGGGGAGACGCGCGAGGCCGTCTCGGCGAAGCTGCGCCAGTCCGGCCTCATCATCCTGAGCCTCGACGAGGACCGCTTCGCCGCCGTCACCGGCTTCAAGATCGGCGGCGGCTCCGTCAAGATGAAGGACATCACCATCTTCGCGCGCCAGTTCGCGACGATGATCAACGCGGGCCTCTCGCTCACGAAGTGCCTCTCGATCCTCGCCGGTCAGACCGAGAGCGCCACGATGCGGGACATCGTGCAGCAGGTCGGTCGCGATGTGGAGTCCGGGCAGTCCCTGTCCGACGCGATGGGCAAGCACCCGAAGATCTTCCCGCCGATCTTCACGAACATGGTGCGAGCGGGCGAGACCGGCGGCGTGCTCGACGAGGTGCTCCTTCGCGTCGCCGACTTCTTCGAGCGGGACGCCGCACTCAAAGGTAAGATCAAGTCCGCGATGACGTACCCGGTCGCGATGGGCGCCCTCGTGCTGATCATCCTCGTCGCGATGATGGTCTTCGTCGTGCCGACCTTCCAGGGGATGTTCGCGTCGATGGGCGGCAAGCTGCCGGTCCCCACGCAGGTACTCGTCGACATCTCCGGCTTCGTGCGAGGCGCTGGCGGGATCATCGTCGTGGTCGTGTCTGTGGGCTTGAACGTCGCCTTCAAGCGTTGGACCTCCACCGCCAGCGGGCGGTTCATCTGGGACGGCATCAAGCTGCGCATGCCGGTCTTCGGCGGTATCACCCGCAAGATGGCGCTCGCCAAGTTCACGCGGACGTTCGGGACGCTCGTCACGGCGGGCGTGCCCATCCTCTCCGCGCTCGACATCGTCGGCGATACCGCCGGCAACGAGGTCGTCGCGCGCGCGGTCAAGAAGGTCCGCTCCGCGATCAAGGAAGGCGAGACCATCGCGAAGCCGCTCTCGGAGTCGTCGGTGTTTCCGTCGATGCTCGTGCAGATGATCGCGGTCGGCGAGGAGACGGGCGCTCTGGACGCGATGCTCAACAAGATTGCGGACTTCTACGACGAAGAGGTCTCGACGTCCGTCGAGGGCCTCACATCGCTCATCGAGCCGCTGATGATGGCCACGCTCGGCTTGATCGTCGGCGGCATGGTCATCGCGCTCTACATGCCGATGTTCAGCATCATCAGCCTCGTCAAGTAGGCGCGGGTCCGGCGTCTGTCAGGAAATGGGGGAAGAGACCCTAAAGTGTGGAAGCGGGAACCCGATATACACGGTGTAGCAGTAGGGCCGCGGGAGCGGTTTACAACCCCAATAGGGGAGAGGAGGCTTACGGACATGAGAATGTTCCGGAAGCAGGAGGGTTTCACCCTCGTCGAACTCATGGTCGTAGTTCTCATTATCGGTATCCTTGTCGCTATCGCCATCCCGGTCTTCAACTCCGCGAAGACCAACGCTCAGCGCAAGTCGTGTTTCGCCAACCAGCGCACCATCGAAGGCGCTCTGCAGACCTACGCAGCCGAGCACAACGGCAACTTCCCCGCCGCTGCGGCTGCGAGCCCGGTGACTCCGTTGAGCCCGAGCTACATCGCCACGCCGCCGGCGTGCCCCGTGAACACGACTGCCTACACGTATAACGGCACCATCGCCGGCAACGGCAGGATCGACAGTATCCTCGGAGCTGAGAACCTCGCGGCTGCCGGAGAGGTGCACGCGCACTACTAGGATCCAACAGCAAGCCCGCACCCTACTGCTGATAGTCGCGGCTCGCCGGGAACGGTGAGCCGATCAAGGAGGCCGACGGGAGAAGCCCGCCGGCCTCCTTACGTGTGTGGGTTCCCCTGGGCCGCCGCCGGCGGTACGCTGATGGCATGTACCACGACTTCTTTCTCGTCGCCCTCGGCGTGTTCGGACTCGTCTTCGGGAGTTTCGCCAACGTGGTCATCTGGCGGCTCCCGCGCGGCGAGTCGCTGTCATCGCCGGGCTCGCATTGCGTGCTCTGTGGCCGGCCGGTCCGCTGGTACGACAACGTACCCGTCCTGAGCTGGGTCGTCCTCGGGGGGCGGTGCCGCGACTGCCGCGTCCGGATCTCGGGCCGCTACCCTCTCGTCGAGGCACTCTCGGGCGCGCTCTGGGTGCTCGCGGGTTGGCGATTCGGGCTCACTCTGGCCTGTGTCGCCGCGGTAGGGTTCTTCTACGTGCTGCTCATCCTCGCCTTCATCGACCTGGACACCTACCGCCTTCCGGATTCCCTGGTGGGGCTCTTGGCGGCGTTCGGTCTCGTCTTCGCGGCCGTCTCCCAGTCGAGCGGTGCTCCCATCTTGCCGTTGGTCGGCGTCGCGGTGAGCGGTCCTTTCAGCGAGCCTCTGCCTGCCGCTCTCGTGGGGGCCGTGGCAGGGGCCGGAGTGAGCTTCGCCGTCGCCGTGACCTACCAGAGGGTCCGCGGACGCGCGGGTTTCGGGATGGGCGACGTGAAGCTGCTCGGGGCGATGGGGCTTCACCTCGGCCTCTACGTCGCGCTGGCGTTCTTCCTCGGCAGCGCTCTCGGCAGCGCGGTCGGCTTGGTGCACCGCCCCCGTGACGACGAGGGGGTTCTTAGGTTCCGCAGGATACCCTTCGGACCGTTCCTCGCGATCTCAGGCGTGGCGACCGTGCTCGCCGGGCCGCAGATGTGGGGCTGGTACCTTCGCCTGGTGGGTATGTGACATGACGGGCGCGAGGTCAAGCGACACTCTCGCTCTGCCGATAAATGACGGGGGAGACGGAGGTCGGTGCGACGTGCGGCGCCGTTGCGGGTCCGAAGAAGGCTTCAGCCTCATCGAGGTCATGTTCGCCGCGTTCCTGGCGTTCTTCATGCTGACGGCCACGTTCGGTCTGGTCGTCTCGTCGGCGAAGCAGGGCCGTTCGGCGAACGTCATGTCGATCGCCACGAACCTCGGGAACCTGCTCATCGAGCAGGCCAGGTCGATGACGTATCTCGACGTGGGGACGGTAGGGGGGGTCAGCCCCGAGATATCGGGCACGCTCGCCTCTTCCGAGACGACGAGCTATCAGGGCGTGGAGTTCACCATCACGCGCTCCGTCACCTGGGTCGACGATCCGGTGAACAACACGACGTCCACGGTCAACGCGACGGACTACAAGCACGTGACGATCGGCGTCACCTGGGCCACCGGATCGATGTCCTTCGAGACGTACGTGCGCGACCGCAGCAACGAGCAAGGCGGCATCCCGACGGTCGTCTACGACAACACGGTCGTACCCGCGGCGAACTCCGTCATCTTCAATCCCACCGGTCAGCACCAGGCGTGCAAATGGTCGGGGAACTCCAACAGTCCGAGCGAGACAGCCGGGCTCGTCTGGCTCAAGGCGTCGGCGAACACCACGGGAACGGCGGGCATGCTCACGCGCCTGCAGTTCTGGATCTCGGGCGCCAACGGCGCCCAGATGCCGCTGCTCAACGATTACGCGACGCCGCTGCCGAGTCCCGCGTACTGGTCGCTGGCGGTGGCGAGCTTCACGACGTCGGGCACGCCGGGCTACCCCGTCGACAGCAAGTCCATGGACGACTCCTCGACGCCGGTGTGGCGCGACGGTGTTCGCACCGTCAAGGTGCAGGTCTGGTCGGCGAACGGCTCGACGGACTACAGGACGCGCGACCTGTTAGTCGACAACTACGCGCCTTCGTGGGGGACGAGCAACACGGTGACCCTGACGACGCCGACAGCGAATCAGGACCGCTACTATTCTCGCCTGCTCATGCAGTGGACGCCGCCGTACGACGGCACCGATGTGTGCAGGCACTACAACGTCCGCATCGCCACGGTGACCGCCGGGGGCGGGAACAGCAACCTGGACAGCTTCCCGACCGAGCCGAACCGCACGGCGCTCGACCCGTCGGGGAGCTACATGCTCGGGACAGGCGCGCCTACCGGGCTCATCTTCGCGCCTCTGACGCTCTACGATGTGCACCTGCACATCTTCGGCCCGCGCGGAATCTGCGGTCCGAGTTCCGGCTTCGACCGTAACAACATCGACTCGACGCGCCCGAGGGCTTGGACAGCACCGCGCCTGACGGGGACCGGGGTCAAGATCGGCAACAATTCGGACGTGACCCTTCTCTACTCGGTTCCGAACCCGGCTGTCGCGGTGACGTACTACATCTACGAATCCTCCTCGTGGACGCCGGGTACGAACATTCCGACCCTTGTCGCCTCGACCGCGGCGAGCTCGTATACGACGAACTCCGTCAACCCGCCGATGTACTTCCAGGTGGAGGCACGACTGGCCGCCATACCCTCAGGTGGGCCCGATGTGACCTACATGCGCAGCAACGTCGTATACCTGACCGGGGCCGCCACGGGACCCCTGATGATCCCCTAGGAGCCTGCCGGCATGCGGACATCCACGCGACACGCGAGACGCGAC
Source organism: Coriobacteriia bacterium (assembly GCA_041658765.1). Lineage (NCBI taxonomy): Bacteria > Bacillati > Actinomycetota > Coriobacteriia > Coriobacteriia bacterium. The sequence goes on from JBAZZO010000001.1 coordinate 190,884, forward strand.
GGGGGCTTCTCCGCCCTCGAGCTCACGATCGCTTCGACCATCGGGCTGCTCGTGCTCTCGGCGGCGTACATGATGCTCGATACGAGTCTCCATGCGTTCAACGCGGTCGACGCGAACACGCGCCAGTCGCGCGAGGTGGGCGCGACCCTCCACCAGATGGCGCGGACACTGCGCGAGACCATGGACATCGCCGACGCCCAGGACTACTCGATCCGGTTCAGCGCGGACAGCAATGACGACGGCATCATGGAGTCGATCACGTACGCGCTCGACGGGACGACTCGCAGGCTGACGGTGACCGTCCGCCTGCTGAACTCGCCGTACACACTGCTCCAGCAGCGCACGATGGCCTCGAACGTCCGTAACGTCTCCCTCTCGCAGCCGCTCTTCAGCTACTGGGAGTCCGTCGGCACCACGGCCGTGCCCGACCCCTCTTTCACCCCGCCGAAGAACGGTGACCGCCTCACGCGGACGCACATAATCACGGTCCGGGTCTCGACGCAGACGACAGGAGCGGTGCCGACGGTCTTCGAGGATTCGACGGACGTGTTCCTGCGCAACGCGCAGTGAGCGAGGGAGAGTGACGGCGATGTGGCGGCTTCCGCGCCAGGACGGACGGGCGGACGAGGGCTCGGTGCTCATCGCCGTCCTCGGCATCATGACCATCATCTCGGCGCTGGCCATCGGCGCCTTCGCCATGTCGAGCGACAACGTCTTCCAGAGCCGCCGGGAGCGCATGTCCACTCAGTCGCTGCACGTCGCTGAGGCGGGTCTCGACTCCGCGATGTGGCGCATCCGCACGATGGGCAGTTCCGTCCCGAGTTCGTGGACGGTCACGACGCCATCTGGGACGGCCTACGTGAAGGCGGTCCCACAGGGAAGCTACCAGTACGCCCTCGTGTCGACCGGCACGGTGAACGAGGACGGCTCGATCCACCGGACGATCTCGAGCCGGGTCTTCTACGTCTCGCTGTGGAACTTCGTCATGGGCGCCGGCACGTTCCAGGGAGGCGGCGGCGGCACGCTGCACGGCAACACCTCCGTCGACGGCCCGTTCTACATCACGGGCGAGCTATCGGCAGGAGGCAACTCGCAGTTCAACGTGGGGCCGCTCTTCGTGCGCGATGGCGGGATCTCGCTCAACAGCATGTCGGCCGGGATCGGCACCACCACCCAGCCGGTCGACATCTTCTGCGACGGCACCATCACGGGCGGACACATCTACGGGAACGTCGACCCGAACGTGCCGCAGCTGACCCTGCCCTCACCGAACTTCGATCAGGCGTACGACAACGCCAAGACCGAGAGTCTCGACGGTCTGAAGGGTACTACCGGGCAGACGACGACCCCCAACAACGAGCTGCGCGGGATCAACCCGCCGAATCCGGCCGGTTCGCTGCTCGTCGGCGCGACCCGCTACTACAAGGTCCTCGACGACGTCGACGGCATCCAGGGGACGGCTCCCGCCGTGCGCTTCTCCACGATGGCATCGTTCGGCGACGCGGCGGAGGGCGACGACTTCGTGTGGGACGCGGGCACGCGGACCCTCTACGTCTACGGGACGGTCTTCGTCGACGGGGACGTCTACTTCGACGTGCCGATCCGCTACGTCGGGAACGGCACGATGGTCGTCAAGGGGGACGCCCGCATCTCCGAGATACTCCTTCCGCAGGGGTTCACCGACGCCGACCGCACGCTAGCGGGCACGGTGCTCGGCATCACCTCTCCGGGCAAGATAAGCGTGAGCGTCGCCGGCGCGGGGAACAACTCGATCGTCGTCGCGGGAGCGTGGTTCGCCGGGACGCGGCTCGAGTTCACCGCGAACAACATCGGTTTCGTGGGGTCGGTACTCGCTGCCGACCTTGCCTTCATGGACGGCGCCAGCACGGTCAACAACGCTCACCTGTTCACGGATTCGAACCTGCCGAACTACCTCCCGCCGTCGCTTCCGGGCGGCAACGGGCGCGTCGTTCTGTCGACCCGCTGGCACGAGGGGATCAACTAGCGGGGGGGTCTGCGCTTGCATAGCTGGGCGAATTGCGCTTTCATAGGCATCGACGGGCCCGCGTGCCCGGCCTTCGCGCATGTCCGAAGGACCATCGTCACGCGGGACCGGCGCACGGGAGCACATCGCAGCAGCACAGTAGTAGCCTTGACGCAGCAGTGAAAGAGGGAGGACTCCTGTGGGCCTCTTCTCCTTGGGTACCAGTGCGACCGCGATCGGTCTGGATATCGGGACCGACCATGTGCGCGTCGCCTCCGTCAAGCCAGCAGGCTCCGGTTTCGTCCTCAACGGCTATGGCGTCGTCCCGGTTCCCATGGGCGCGGTCGTAGAAGGCGAGATCGTGGACGCCGAGGCGGTGAGCGGCTCCATCAAGGAGGTCCTGCGCCGGTCGGGTATCCGCACCCGCGAGTGCGCCATCGGCGTCTCGAACCAGAAGGTCGTCGTTCGCCTCATCGACCTGCCCTTCATGGAGCGCACCGAGCTCGAGGGCGCAATCCAGTACCAGGCGCAGGACTACATCCCGATCCCCATCGAGGACGCGATCCTCGACTTCCAGGTCATCGGCGACTACATGACGCCCAGCGACGAGCACATGATGGAGGTGCTGCTCGTCGCGGCACAGCGCGACATGATCTCGCTCGCCGTACATGCGGTCGAGAGTTCCGGCCTCAAGCTCACACAGATCGACGTCACCTCGTTCGCGATCGTCCGCGCGCTGATGGCCGACTCCGCCGACGTGCTCCCCGAGGAGGGCGAGGAGGCCGGCGAAGCCGTCGGCGTCATCCATATATCCTCCGGCGTCACCAACATCGCGGTCGTCGAGAAGGGCATCCCGCGTTTCAACAGGGTCTCGTCTCTCGCGGGCAACCAGTTCAGCCAGGCTATCGCGAACGTGCTGAACCTGACCTTCGACGAGGCGGAGGCGATCAAGCTCCAAGTCGGTCTCCCCGCCATGGGCTCGGAGGGTCCCCCGGCCACGGCGAGCGATCTCGACCCGCAGGTCGTGCAGGTCGCTCAGGACGCGCTCGAGCGCGAGGTCAACAAGTTCATCGCGGAGGTTCGCCGCTCGCTCGACTACTACCTCACCCAGACGGCGCAGATCCGCACGATCAGACGCATCCTGCTCACGGGTAGCGGCGCACAGCTCGGCAACATGGCGGAGTACCTCGAGAAGGGCCTGCAGGCGACGGTCGAACTGGCCGACCCGCTCGACCGCGTTCAGCTCGCTTCGTCGGCGTCCGCGGTCGTCCAGGCCGACCGGATGGGATGCGCTCCCGCGGTCGGTCTTGCGCTCGGAGGTGCGATGAAGTGATACGCATCAACCTCCTCCCTCCCGAGATAATCGCGAAGCGCAAAGCCGAGCGGCGCTGGGTCTACGTCATGTTCGGCGCTCTCGGTGTCACCATCCTGCTCTTCAGCGCGTGGGGCTATGCGTCGCTCGCCGTCATGAACGTCCGCGGCGAACTCGCCGACAAGGAGCAGCAGGCGACGAACCTGTCGAGTCAGGCCGAGCTGTTCAAGGTCTTCGAGGCGAAGCAGGCCGACCTCGAAGCCCGGAAGGTCATCGCCGACAAGGCGCTCGTGGGGAAGATCGACTGGGCGAAGCTGCTCACCGAGTTCTCACTCGTACTCCCCAACGATGTCTGGCTCAGTTCGCTCGCCGCCGCTGAGGACAGCGGACTCACGCTTGACGGACAGGCCGTCGACGCCGTCGACGCTCCGGATTCGGGGCACAAGGCCATAGCGAAGTTACTCGTGCGTCTCGCCGACCTCGACCAGCTCTACAACGTGTGGCTTGGATCATCGACGAAGGCCGAGCCCACCGAGGAAGGCGGGGCGTCGACGATAACGTTCCAGATATCCACGTCCCTAGTGATACCGAGCGCGCCTGCCCCGCCCAGCCAGCCCGCTCAGGCACCGTGATGAAGGCACGCCGATGAAGCTCTCGCCGAGGGACCAGCTCATCGTGGCGATCGCCGCGATCGTCGTCGCGGCCGTGGCGGTCGTCGTCCTCGTCGTGATGCCTCGATTCCGCGCCGTCGGTCAGGTCAAGGCCGACATCAAGGTCGCCGAAGACCAGATCGCGCAGGCGCAGGCGCTTCTCGCCCGACGTCAGGGTGCGAAGGCCGGCGCCGCCGGCACGCAGGCTCAACTCATGAGGCTCGCCAACGAGTTCCCCGACGCCCCGCAGCTGCCGGCCCTCATCATCGAGTTGCAGGACGTCGCGAACGACTCCGGTCTCGACTTCACGACTCTCCAGTCGAACCGTCCGGCGGTCCGCGAAGGCTTCGCCGCGCTGCCCTTGAGCCTGCAGGTCTCCGGCGAGTGGGCGGACATCATCGAGTTCCTGCGCAAGCTCGACAAGATGACGCGCCGGGTGCGCGTGCTCAACCTGACGGTCGCTCCCGAGGCCGTCTCGGAAGAGGCCACAGGCGCGCCGATGATCGAGAACGTGTCCATCAGCCTCGAGGCGTTCATCATGTTGCCGCCTGCAGCCGTGCCGGCCCAGTAGGGGAGGAGGCGAACACCGATGGTCGATCATCTGGCAGCGCTCGAGACGTCCGCCGAGAACGGTACCGGGAGTGTCGCCGTACCCCAGGGGCGCGTCATGACGTTCCTCGCGACTCGAGCCGGGCGCGGCCTTCTTGCGGGCACCGCCGCCCTCTTGCTGGTCGTCATCGCCAGCACTGTCGTGCTGCTCGCCATGACAGTGCTCGACAACAGCGTCACCGTGCCGCCGGTGGAGACCGCGGTGAAGCCAGGAGCGGCGACACCGGCCACCAGCGCTCCCGCGCCGACCCTCGAACCGGAGGTGCCTCCGACCCCCGCCGTTCGCGTGCCCAACACGGAGGTGTTCACGTTCCGCGACCCGTTCAAGCCGATCAAGCTCCCGGTGAAGGCGGTGGAGGCGTCCTCTTCGGCCTCCGCGTCGTCCGGTCCGGTACTCGATCCGAACACGCTCTACCTGGACGACATCGTGACCGAGAACGGAACGCCCAAGGCGCGGCTGCTGCTCGGGGGGAACACCTACACCCTGGCCGAGGGTGAGGAACTCGTCACCGGTCCCGGCGAGTCCGTCTACTGGCGCGTCCTTCACATCAGGTCGTCGTCGGTCGTCATGCTCTTCGGCGACGAACAGGTCATCCTGACCGCGGGTGTCGGCGTCTCCAAGTAGGGCTCCCTCACGCCGGTGCGGTAGGATGGGAGCCACCGAGACGCTGGAGGATGGTCGCGTGCGATACGTCACCGCTGGAGAGTCCCACGGGCGTGCCGTCATGGCCGTCGTCACCGGAGTGCCCGCCGGGATCGAACTCGAAGCCGCCAGGATCGACGCGGACCTTGCGAGGCGTCAGGTCGGCTACGGCCGAGGCGGCCGCATGGCGATCGAGCGCGATCGCGTGTTGATCCTCTCCGGCGTCCGTTTCGGGCGCACGCTCGGTAGCCCGATCGCCCTCTCCGTGGCGAACCGCGACTGGGAGCACTGGACCGACGTCATGTCGGCCGAAGGTCCCGAGTCGCCGGACCGCGTGACCGCGCCGCGTCCGGGTCACGCGGATCTTGCGGGCCTCCAGAAGACCGGAGCGAACGATATACGCGATGTCCTCGAGCGCGCGAGCGCGCGCGAGACGGCTGCTCGAGTCGCCGCCGGCGGCGTCGCGAAGGCGCTGCTCGCTCCTCTCGGTGTGCGGGTGCGTTCTTGGGTGACCTCGATCGGGGAAGTGGTCGCCGATATCGATTCGGATCCCGCGGACGTCGATCCTGAGGCCGTCGAGAGCAGCGACGTCAGGTGTCCGGACGCGCCGGCGGCAGCGCTCATGCGCTCGGCGATCGACGCGGCCGCGGCCGCCGGGGAGAGTCTGGGCGGCGTCTTCACGGTCGTCGCCGAGGGCGTCGTGCCCGGTCTGGGCGGCTATGCGGAGGCGTGCGCACGCCTCGACGCGCGTCTGGCTGCGGCCGTGATCTCGATCCCGGCGATCAAGGGCGTCGAGTTCGGGGACGGATTCGCCGGGGCGCGCCGACTCGGGTCCCAGGTGCACGACGAGATCCTCTTCGACGAGGAACGCGGGTTCTTCCGGGCCACCAACCGCGCGGGCGGTCTCGAAGGCGGCATGTCCAACGGCGAGCCGGTCGTGCTCCATGCCGCGATGAAGCCCATCCCCACGCTCACGTCCGCTCTGCGCACCGTCGACATCGATTCGCACGAGCCCGTCGACGCGGCGCGGGAGCGCTCGGACGTGTGCGCCGTCCCGGCGGCGGCCGTGGTCGCGGAGGCGGAGGTCGCGCTCACCCTCGCCGGCGCGTACACGGAGAAGTTCGGCGCGGACTGTCTCGCAGACATCGTAGCGGCGCTCGTCGCCTACCGTGCGAGGATCCATCGGTGAGCAATCTCTACCTCATCGGCTTCATGGGTGCGGGCAAGACAGTCGTCGGACGCCTTGTCGCGGGTCGGCTCGGGATGCCCTTCGTCGATCTCGACGCGCTCGTCGAGGAGCGCGAAGGGACTCGCGTGAGCGACCTGTTCGCGCAACGAGGCGAGGACGGGTTCCGCCGCGCGGAATCCGAGGCGCTATGCGCGTTGCTCGACGGGTCGCCTTCGGTAGTCGCGTGCGGTGGCGGGGTCGTGGTGCGCGATGAGAATCGCACGACGCTGCGCTCGAGTGGCACGGTCGTCCTGCTCGAGGTGTCCGCCAAAGAAGCGCTCGCGCGCATCGGGGACACCGGCGGCCGCCCGCTTCTCGCCGGTGAGGGCGCTGCGCTCGCGGACACGCTCCTCGCCGCGCGGTCGACACTGTATCGCGCGACCGCCGACCTCATCGTCGACACGGCGGGTCGCACGCCGAAGGAGGTCGCCGGTCTCGTCGCGGACGTCCTGGGCGACAGGTTCCCCGTACGGTGCACGCCATGAACAGGGAGACGCTCACGGTACATGTGGGGACCGCGAGTCCGTATGACGTGTTCGTCGGTGAAGGCTCGCTCGCGTTCCTGGGCGAGCGATTGCGGGAGACGACGGGCGCACGGAGGGCGGCGCTGGTCACCGATACGACGGTGGCCGGGTTGTGGGCGGACGCCGTCGAGGCGTCTCTCGCCGGCGCCGGTGTCGAAGTGGTCCGCATCGTCGTCCCGCCCGGCGAGACGTCGAAATCATGGGCGCGCGCGGGCGAGGTGCTAGAGACGCTGGCGTCGGTCCCGCTCTCGAGGAAGGATGCGGTCGTCGCTCTCGGCGGCGGCGTGGTCGGAGACCTGGCGGGCTTCTGCGCAGCTACGTACATGCGCGGCATCCCGTACGTCCAGGTTCCCACGACCCTGCTCGCCCAGGTCGACAGCTCGGTCGGCGGCAAGACGGGCGTCGATCTCGTGCATGGCAAGAACCTCGCCGGTGCGTTCCTGCAGCCCGCTTGCGTGGTGGCCGATGTCGCCACGCTCGCCACGCTGTCCGCCGCGCAGAGGGTCTCCGGTCTCGGCGAGGTCGCGAAGACCGCGCTGCTCGCGGGCGAGGAGCAGACCGCTGAGATCGAGACGGACGCGGCGGCCCTAGCCGAGGGCGAGTCGTCCGCGACCGCCGGGGCGGTCTTCGCGTGCGTCCGGCACAAGGCGTCCGTGGTCTCGCTGGACGAACGCGAAGCGGGTCCACGGGAGAGCCTCAACTACGGTCATACCCTCGGTCACGCGATAGAGGTCGTCACCGGGTACGGGACCGTTCCGCACGGTCTCGCGGTCGCCGAGGGGATGCGGTTCGCCGCGACGCTCGCGGTCCGGTTCGGCGAGTCGGACTCCCGACTCGTAGCACGGCAGGCGTCGCTTCTGGACGCGCTCGGTCTGACGAGGACGGCGTTGTCCGCCGACCCCGGGAACTTGCTCGAAGCGATGCGCGCCGACAAGAAGGTGAGGGGCGAAGCGGTGCGGTTCGTCGTTCTGCGCGCTCCCGGTTCCTGGACGGTCGTCGAGCCGCCCGAGGCACTGCTGCGCGAGGTCCTCGCGTCGTGGAGTACGGGACAAGGGGAGAAGACGGGGGTGGATCTCACATGAAGGTGCTCGTGATGAACGGACCCAATCTCGGTGCGCTCGGTTCGCGTGAGCCCGACGTCTATGGGACGACCACGCTCGAGGACATCGAGAGGATGGTCCGCGAACGCGCCGCCGATCTGGAAGTGGACGTGGCGTTCGTCCAGTCGAACCACGAAGGAGAGCTGATCGACGCGATCCACGCCGCGCGTGGGGTATACGACGCGATGGTCTTCAATCCCGGGGCCTTCACGCACTACTCGTACGCGCTGCGCGACGCCGTGTCCTCGGTCGAGCTTCCCGTCGTGGAGGTGCATCTGAGCAACATCGCCGCGCGCGAGGGGTTCCGGCGCGAGAGCGTCATCGCACCCGCGTGTCTGGGGCAGGTATCGGGATTCGGTCCGCACTCGTACGTGCTGGGCTTGGAGGCCACCGTCGCGGCGGTAGCCGGGCGATGAACGCCGATCACGCTCTGGCCGCGCTGCGCCGCCGGATGGTCGATGGCGGCGTCGACGCGTTTCTCGTGACCGACATCGCGAACATGCGCTACGTCACGGGGTTCGAGGACGTCTTCGATCAGGGAGCGAACGCCGCGTGCGTCGTCACCGGGACCTCGGCCCGCCTCCACACCGACTTCCGGTACGCCGAGGCCGCAGTCGACGCGGCTCGGGGCACGGCGTGGGACGTCGCGGTGCAGGTCGAGTCCCTCTACATCGAGTTGTGCGCCGCGACGCGTGAGGACGGTGTCGAGACGCTCGCTCTGGAGTCGTCCGTGCCTTACGGTCGCTTCAAGTTCGTCTCGGAGCAGTTCTGTGGCAACGTCGTCGCGACCGACCAGTGGATCGAGGAGATCAGGCAGGTCAAGACGCCGGAGGAGATCGAGAGGATCTCCGCTGCCGCCGCGATCGCCGACCACGCTCTCGGATCCGTCCTCCCGACGCTGCGTCCGGGCATGCTCGCGACGGATGTCGCGGTCGCGCTCGAGACAGCGATGCGCCAAGCCGGTGCCGATGGTGTCGCGTTCGAGTCCATCGTCGCGGGTGGGCCGGATTCCGCGCGGCCGCACGCGCGGCCCGGGAGACGGCCCCTGGAGCGCGGCGATCTCGTCGTGCTCGACCTCGGGGCGCGGTACGGCGGCTATTGCTCGGACATGACGCGGACCGTCGTCATCGGACCCGCCACGGTGCGCCAACGCGAGTTGTACGATGCCGTGCTCGAGGCGAACGAGGCCGCACTGTCGGCGCTGCGCCCGGGGCTTCCCGGTTCCGCTGTGGACGCCGTCGCGCGCGACCTTCTGCGCGCGCGCGGTCTCGGGGACGCGTTCGGTCACGGGCTCGGTCATGGGGTGGGCCTCGAGGTCCACGAGCTGCCGAGTCTGTCGGCACGCGCTCGCGAGTCGGTGCGGGAAGGGTCGGTCGTGACCATCGAGCCGGGTGTGTACCTGCCCGGCATAGGGGGTGTTAGGATAGAGGACCTCGTGGTCGTCGAAGAAGGCGGATGTCGCCTTCTCTCCCACGCCCCGAAGGGTCTGCTCGAGGTCTAGCGCTCGCGCGCGGACGCACTTCGTGGAAGGAAGGCAGCAGGCGATGTCGGTCTCCACCAACAACCTGAAGAATGGCATGTGCATCAGCTACAACGACAAGCTGTGGACCGTCGTCGAGTTCCAGCATGTGAAGCCCGGCAAGGGCGGAGCGTTCGTGCGCACGAAGCTCAAGGAGATCAGGACCGGGCGCGTCGTCGACGTGAGATTCCGCGCCGGCGAGCAGCTCGAGGACGTTCGGCTCGAGACGAAGCGTCTCCAGTTCCTCTACCGCGACGGCGACACGTTCCACTTCATGGACGGCGTGTCGTACGAGCAGCTGGAGCTGTCGGCGGACTTCATCGGCGAAGCGGCGAAGTGGCTCAGGGAGAACGACGAGGCCGAGATCATGCTCGCCGGCGGCGACATGATGGGCGTCGAGCCTGAGATGTTCGTCGAACTCGAGGTGACCGACACCGAGCCCGGCTTCAAGGGCGACACGGTGCAGAGCGGCGGGAAGCCCGCGACGCTCGAGACCGGTGCCGTCGTCCAGGTCCCGATGTTCGTGCAGGTAGGGGACCGCGTGAAAGTCGACACTCGCGATGGGAGCTACATCACCCGCGTCTAGTGCGCGTCCGGTATACTGTGCGGAACCGCACGTGGCCAAGAACGCGAAGAGGCCTTTCGACCACGAGGGAACTCAACCGATGCGACCCGTCCACATCACCGACACGACGCTAAGAGACGCGCACCAGTCGCTGTGGGCGACGCGGATGCAGCTCGCGGACATGTTGCCGATCCTGCCGAAGATGGACTCGGCCGGATACTGGTCGCTGGAGGTCTGGGGTGGGGCGACCTTCGACGCCGCGCTCCGGTTCCTCGACGAGAACCCGTGGGAGCGTCTCCGCGCCATCAAGCAGCACTGCCCGAAGACGCCGCTGCAGATGCTGCTGCGAGGTCAGAACCTCGTCGGGTACCATCACTACAGCGACGAGATCTGCCGCCGGTTCGTGCACGCGAGCAAGCGCAACGGCATCGATGTCTTCCGGGTCTTCGACGCCCTGAACGACGCGCGCAACCTCTCCGTGTCCGCCGAAGCGATCAAGGAGTGTGGCGGTCACTTCGAGGGAGCGATCAGCTACACGGTGAGCCCGGTGCACACGCTCGACTCCTTCGTCGAGTTCGCGCAGGTGCTCAAGGACATGGGCGCCGACACCATCTGCATCAAGGACATGGCGGGCATGCTCACTCCGTTCCGCACGGAGAAGATGGTCAAGGCGCTCAAGAACGAGATAGGTCTTCCCGTCCACGTGCACTGCCACTACATCGGTGGCATGGCCCCGATGAACTACCTGAAGGCGGTCGAAGCCGGCGCGGACATCATCGACACCGCGGTCGTCGCACTCGCCTTCGGCAACAGCCAGCCCGCGGTCGAGATGATCGTCGCCGCGCTGAAGGAGTCGCCCTACGACACCGGCATCGACCTCGACCTTCTCTTCGAGATCGCCCACTACTGGGAGACCGTCAGGGAACGCAAGAAGCTCAAGCGCGGCGTGACGTCGCTGATGCACATGGAGGTCTTCAGCCACCAGGTCCCGGGGGGCATGATCTCGAACCTCGTGAGCCAGCTCGAGCTCCAGAAGGCGGGCGACCGTCTGACCGACGTCCTGATCGAGATCCCCAAGGTGCGCGCCGAGGTCGGTTTCCCGCCGCTCGTAACGCCGCTCTCGCAGATCGTCGGCACCCAGGCGGTCCTCAACGTCCTGACCGGCAAGCGCTGGAACGTCGTGCCGCAGGAGATGAAGGACTACATCAAGGGGCTGTACGGGAAGGCGCCCGGGCCGATGGACCGGGAGATCGTCGCGAAGGTGCTGGGGAAGGACCTTCCGCTCGCCGACGACGTCCGGCCCGGCTCCCTCGTGACCACTCGGTACGACGACGTGGCCGCGGAGGTGGGCGATCTCGCGCACAGCGAGGAGGACGTGCTGATGTACGCGCTCTTCCCCAACGAGGCCCGCACGTACCTCACCTTGCACAAGGAGGGCGCCGAGAAGGCGGTCTTCCTCATGAGCGAAGAAGTGAACACGGTCAAGGAGGAAGAATCCGTGGACGTCAACCAGATCCGGGAGCTCATCCGTGTGGTCGAGCTTTCCGACGTGAGCGAGGTCGTCGTCGAGGAAGCCGGGACGACCGTCACCGTCCGCAAGGGCGGTGCGGTGTACGCCGCCGCGCCCGCCACTGCCGCAGCGCCGGCCGCCGCCGGTTCGCCCGCGGCCGCCGCGGCCCCAGAGAGCTCGCGTCCCGCGACGTGGAAGCCGGTCGTCTCGCCGATGGTCGGCACCTTCTACCGATGCTCCGCGCCGGGAGCGGCTCCGTTCGTCGAGGTGGGGGACACCGTCGACGAGGGCCAGGCGCTGTGCATCCTCGAAGCGATGAAACTCATGAACGAGATCAGCGCGGACGAGACCGGGGTAGTGCGCGAGGCATGTGTCGAGGACGCCCAGCCCGTCGAGTACGGGACGGTGCTCTTCTACCTGGAGCCGATGCCGTAGTGTCGCACGAGTTCTCGAAGATACTCGTCGCGAACCGCGGTGAGATCGCGCTCCGTGTCATCAGGTCGTGTCGCGAGCAGGGCATCGCGTCCGTCGCCGTCTATTCGGAGGCCGATCGCGATTGCCTGCACGCGCGGATGGCGGACGAGGCGATCTGCATCGGCCCGCCGGCGTCGTCCGCGTCGTACCTGAACATGACGAACGTGATCTCCGCGGCGCTCGTGACCGGCGCCGACGCGGTCCATCCAGGATACGGTTTCCTCGCGGAGAACGCGGGATTCGCGCGCGCTTGCCTCGATTCGGGGCTCGTCTTCATCGGCCCTTCTCCCGAGGCGATCGAGCGGATGGGGGACAAGTCCGTGGCCCGCTCCACCATGATGGCCGCGGGGGTGCCCTGCGTGCCAGGAAGCGACGGGGAGGTGGACTCGGGGGAGGACGCCTTGAGCTTCGCCGAGCGGGTCGGGTATCCGGTGCTGATCAAGGCTGCTGCCGGCGGCGGGGGCCGCGGCATGCGTGTCGCGACGGACGAAGGCGACCTTCTCGCGAACTTCTCCGCTGCGAAGGCCGAGGCCGCAGTGGCCTTCGGCGACGACCGCGTCTACCTGGAGAAGTACCTCACGCGCACGCGACACGTCGAGTTCCAGGTGCTCGCGGACTCGCACGGCAACGCGGTGCACCTGTACGAGCGCGACTGTTCGGTGCAGCGCCGGCATCAGAAGCTCATCGAGGAGTCTCCGAGTCCCGCCCTGACTCCGGAGTTGCGGAAGGCGATGGGTGAGGCGGCGCTCAAGGCAGTGCGCGCCGTCGGATACGTCAACGCTGGGACGGTCGAGTTCCTCCTCGACGCCGACGGCTCCTTCTACTTCATGGAGATGAACACGCGCGTCCAGGTGGAGCATCCCGTGACCGAGGCCGTCACCGGAGTGGATATCATCAAGGAGCAGATCCGGATAGCGGCGGGACTCCCGATGCGGCACGCCAAGCAGGAGGACGTGGCTCTGCGCGGCCACGCGATCGAGTTCCGGATCAACGCGGAGGACCCCGCTCACGACTTCAGGCCCCATCCTGGTCTCGTCGAGGTGTTCAACGCGCCCGGTGGGTTCGGTGTCCGCATCGACAGCCACATGTACTCCGGCTACACCGTGCCGCCACAATACGACTCACTCATCGCGAAGCTCATCGTCTGGGGCGAGACGCGCAAGGAGGCCGTCGACCGCGCACGGCGCGCTCTCGACGAGTTCATGGTCGTCGGCATCCCGACCACGATCCCGTTCCATCAGGCGGTCGTGGAGGACGAGGCGTTCCAGCGCGGTGAGGTCTATACTGACTTCGTCGAGACCCGAATCCTCAAGGGCGCCGGGCGCTCTGTGACCACGACGGGAAGGGACGATGTCTGACGAGATCCGCCTCGATGGCGTCGGGGTCTCCTCGACCGTGCTCGAGACGATCGTGATGCTCGCCGCGCAGACCGTCGAGGGCGTCGCGTCCGTGGGTGGCGGGCAGAAGCTCGCCGGGCTGGTCAAGAAGGGCGCTAGTCATCCCGTCGTCGTGACGCTCGACGACGAGGGCGCGCTCTCGGCGACCGTGCGTCTCACGATAGAGTACCCGCGTCCGTTGAAGCAGGTGGCCGAGTCGGTCCGCCTCGCCGTGACGGAGGCGCTCTCGAGTCAGACCGGCCAGCCGGTCGCCTCCGTCGACGTGTTCGTCGACGGTGTCACGTTCGACGAGTGAGCGATCCGGAGAACAGCCCTCGGCGCGACGCACCGATGCTGGAGCGTTCGAGGGCCCGGCGGCAGGCCATGCAGATCCTCTACCAGCGCGAGGTGACCGGGGAGGGCGTCGCTCTCATCCTCTCGGCGCGCACCTTCAGCGATGAGGACGGCGAACCGTCCGAGTTCTGCCGAGCGCTCCTGGCTGGCGTGGACGCCCACCAGACGAGCATAGACGCCACGATCGAGCGTACCTCGGAGCACTGGACGCTCGGCAGGATGCCGCTCGTGGACCGCAACATCCTGCGGATAGCCGTGTACGAGCTGCTGTACGAGGACGCGATACCGGACTCGGTCACCATCAACGAGGCGGTCGAACTCGCCAAGACGTACGGCGGAGACGATTCTTCGAAGTTCGTGAACGGGATCCTCGGAAAGATCGCCGAGCGAGCGACGGGCGGCCCGGACGAGACCGACCCGGAGACGGAGTGACGATGACCGACGAGCAATACACCTTCGAGCAGGCGCGCATCAGGCTGGAAGAGATCGTGGGGCAGGCGCGGCGGAAGGACGTCTCGCTCGAGGCGAGCCTCGACCTGCTCGAGGAGGGTGTTCGCCTCGCGAACGTCTGCACGGAGCTCTCCGACAGAGCGGACTGGGACCTCGCGGCCGAGACCGCCGATCTCGAGGAGCAGCCCCTCGAGTCGGTCGACGGCTCCGCTTCCGAGGGGTGACGGCTCAGCGACGGCATCGCGTCCCAGGTTGTCCGCGTCTCTGAAGCCGCAGTATGCTGGGCGGGACCGTCGGTGGAAACCGGCGGATACCGCGACAAGCCCCGCCGGGAGATGGACCTCTGTGCCCTCCGAGCGCATCCTCGATACCATAGACGGACCCGCCGATATCAGGTCGTTCGACGCCTCGCAGCTGGAGACGCTCGCCGGCGAGATCCGCGAGATCCTGGTGAACACCGTCTCGGAGACCGGCGGACACCTTGCGCCGAACCTCGGCGTCGTCGAGTTGACCCTGGGGCTGCATCGGGCGCTCGAGTCCCCTCGCGACAGCATCGTGTGGGACGTCGGACACCAGTCCTACGTGCACAAACTGCTGACCGGTCGCCGCGAGCGTTTCGGGACGCTTCGCCAATACGGCGGGATCTGCGGCTTCCCCAAGCGCTCGGAGAGTCCGCACGACTCATTCGACACGGGTCACGCCTCGAACTCGCTGTCCGTGGCGCTCGGCCTGGCTCTCGCGCGCGACGCGGCAGGCGAGGACCGCGAGGTCGTCGCCGTCATCGGCGATGGATCGCTCACCGGCGGGATGGCCTTCGAGGCGCTCAACCATATAGGTCACCTGGGCACCCATCTCATCATCGTCCTGAACGACAACGAGATGTCCATCTCGCAGAACGTCGGAGCACTCGCGAGCTACCTGGCGCGAGTGCGGCTCGACCCGCGATACACGCGGCTGCGGGATGAGGTCGAGTCGGCGCTGGGTCGCACGAAGCTCGGCGCGAAGTTCGTCGCTGCGGGCGAGGCGGCGAAGGAGTCCTTCAAACAGTTGCTCGTCCCCGGGATGATATTCGAGGAACTCGGCATCACCTATGTCGGCCCGATCGACGGGCACGACGTGGCGCAGGTGCAGAACGCCATCACGTGGGCGAAACAGGCCGAGGGTCCCGTGCTCGTGCACGCGGTGACGCGGAAGGGGACCGGATACGTACACGCCGAGGACCGCCCCGACGCTTTCCACGGGATCAACCCGTTCTCGATCGAGACGGGGATGGCACATCCGAGCGAGGGGCCGCCATCCTACACGGAGGTCTTCGGTCGAGCGCTCGTCGCGGAAGCCGCCGAGGACGACCGCATCGTCGCCATCACGGCGGCGATGCCGTCGGGGACCGGTCTCGACCTCTTCGCCTCGGAGTACCCGGATCGCTGCTTCGATGTCGGCATCGCCGAGCAGCATGCGGTGGGACTCGCGGCGGGACTCGCGGCGGGAGGGCGCGTGCCCGTCGTCGCCGTGTACTCGACATTCCTGCAGCGAGCCTACGACCAGGTGATCATGGATGTGGCGCTGCAGGGTCTTCATGTAGTGTTCTGTCTCGACAGGGCAGGGCTCGTCGGCGAGGACGGACCGACCCATCACGGGGTGTTCGATCTCTCCTATCTGCGCGCCATCCCGAACTTGAGCATCATGGCTCCGGCTGACGAGGCCGAACTGGTCCACATGCTGCACACGGCGTTGCTCGCGGACGGGCCCGTGGCCATCCGCTACCCGCGCGGAAAGGGGGTCGGCGTCCCACTGCCGGCTCACCCTGTGGTGCTCGAGGCAGGTCGCGCGCAGCTTCGGCGAGGGGGGAGCGATGTAGCGCTTCTCGCCGTCGGGCGCATGGTGAGCGTCGCGGAGTCGGCGGCCGATCTGCTCGCCGCCGACGGCGTCTCGGCGACGGTCTTGAACATGCGATGGGTCAAGCCGCTCGATCTGGTGGCGGTCTCCGACGCGGCGATGTGTCACCATCTGCTCGTCACCATCGAGGAGAACGCCGGTATCGGAGGTTTCGGGGGCGCGGTGCTCGAAGCGCTCGCCGACCTCGGGGCGCACGCGCCACTCCTGCGCCTCGCCGTTCCCGACTGTTTCGTGACTCATGGAGCGACCGAGCGCTTGCTCGCGGAGGTGGGTCTCACTCCAGCGGGCGTGCGCGGCGCCGTTCTCGGACGGCTACTCGATGTCACGGCGACGCCGGCCCCGGCGAGGGAGGACGTCCGCCGTGACCCGACAGCGGGCAGACGCGCTCCTCGTTGATCTTGGCTTCTTCGGGTCTCGGGAACAGGCGCACGCGGCCATCCTCGCCGGCGAGGTGAGGATCGATGGCGATATCCTCGACAAGCCCGGCAGGCAACTCTCCCCGGAGGCAGGGATCGTCGTCGCGGCCCGTCCGAAGTACGTGTCGCGCGGCGGCCTGAAGCTCGCGGAAGCGCTCGAGCGCTTCGGCATCGACCCTTCGGGTATGCGCGCACTAGACGTAGGCGCGTCGACGGGAGGATTCTCCGACTGCCTGCTGCAGCACGGGGCGGTCTCGGTGGTCGCACTCGACGTGGGCTATGGCCAGCTCGCATGGTCCCTGCGGACCGATCCGCGCGTCACCGTCTTCGAGCGCACGAACATCCGCTCGGCCGATCCGTCCGTCTTGGGGGCGCCGTTCGACATCGCGGTGGTGGACGTCTCGTTCATCTCCCTGCTGAAGGTGCTCGGTCCCGTGTCGTCCATGGTCGGCGAGGACGGGTGTATCGTCGCTCTGGTAAAGCCTCAGTTCGAGGCTGGTAAGGGTCGAGTCGGTAAGAAGGGTGTGGTGCGCGACGCCTCCGTCCATGTCGACGTGCTCCGCGCCGTGGTGGAGGGCTCGCGCGCGAGCGGGTGGGTGGTGCGAGGACTCACGTGGTCGCCGGTACGCGGTCCGGAAGGTAATATTGAGTTCCTGATGTGGCTGTCGCGCGAGGGGGAGTCCTCCGCCGTCGAGGCGGAAGAGGCCGTCGCTCGCGCGCACGAAGCGCTCGGAGGTGCCGGTGCGCGTCCTGCTAGTCCCGAACACGGAGAACGCTGAGGCCGTCCTCGCCTCCCGTTCGCTGTCCGAGTGGCTCGACGCCCGAGGTTGGGAGCCGGTCCTGACCGAAGAGGACGCCCGCGCGTGCGACCTCGCCGAGTCGGCCGTAGCGCGCACGGAGATCGGGGAGCCCGCTCTGGTCGTCGCGCTCGGCGGAGACGGGACCATCCTCAAGGCGGTGCACGTTCTCGGGGAGATCGACGCCCCTGTCCTCGGCATCAACCTCGGCCGCCTCGGGTTCCTGTCCGGTGCGGACCGCGGGAGCCTTGAGGACGCCGTGGGGACCGCTCTTGCCGGAGAGGGCCGGGTGGAGACGCGGGCGACGCTTCGCGCGACGGTGACCGTGGGCGACCGCGAGGTCGGTACCTATCGCGCCCTCAACGAGGTGTTCGTCGGCCGTGGCCCTTCAGGACGCGTGGTAGAGCTCGCGATCTCGGTGAACGGGACCCGCCTGACGCGGTTCGCCTGCGACGGAGTCGTCGTCGCCACGGCGACGGGCTCGACGGCGTATGCGCTGTCGGCCGGCGGACCGATCGTCTCGCCGGAGGTCCGCGGGACCGTCGTCGTCCCCGTCGCGAGTCATACTCTCGCAGTGCGGCCTCTTGTCCTGGGGCCGACGGACATCGTGGAGATATCCTGCCCGAACCCCTCCCGGGCCGAGGCGTGCGTCGCCGTCGACGGAGAGGCCGTTCCGTGCCGGCGCGCCTTGGACCGCGTCGAAGTGTCGCCCGGCGGACGGGACGTGCGGCTCGTCAAGGTCCACGGCCGCGACTTCTACGAGGTCGTGCGCGAGAAGTTCCTCGGGGGACCGTAGGTGCTCGACCAGCTGCACGTGCGCGATCTCGCGCTGGTCGAGGATGCCTGGCTCGAGCCCGGAGCGGGGCTCACGGTGCTCACCGGCGAGACGGGAGCGGGCAAGACCGTGCTCGTGGAGGCGCTGATGCTGCTGCTCGGCGAGCGGGGTGACGCCACCCTCGTGCGTGCCGGGGCTTCCGAGGCCGTCGTGGAGGGCAGGTTCGTGATCGACGGACGCGAGGTGGTCGCGCGCCGCCGGGTGACGGCGGACGGCCGCTCGCGGTGCACGCTCGACGGTGAGATGACGACGGTCTCGGGACTCGCCGAGGCGCTCGGCGGGCAGGTCGACCTTCACGGCCAACACGATCACCAGGCGCTCCTTCGTCCCGCTAGTCACGTCGGATACCTCGACCGCTTCGGCGGGAAGCCGATCGCCGACGCGCTAGCCGGGTATCGCGCGTGCCGAGAAGCGTATCGAGCGGCGGGTGAACGGCTCGCGGAGTCGGAGGCGGCGCTGGCCGACCGTGAGGTCCGGTCCGAGCGCGCCCGCTTCCTTGTCGACGAGGTCGACGCCGTCTCGGTCTCCCCCGGGGAGGACGTCGCGCTCCAGGCGCGTCTGCCCGCGCTGCGCCACGGCGAGCGCCTCGCTTCGGCGGCGTCGAACGCCTTCGCGGCCGTGCGTGGTGACGGTGGCGCCTCAGACGGCCTCGCCGCGGCGATGGCGGCGCTGCGAGGGGTCGAGGGCCTCGATCCCGCCATCGATGCGCTCGCGGACGAGCTGCGCGAGGCCGCGGCCGCTTTGGACGACGCCGGTTCGCGCCTTCGGGACAGGGGCGAGGGCGTCGAGTTCGACCCGGAGGCGCTCAACGAGGCCGAGACGAGGCTGGCGATGCTCTCCAGCCTGAAGAAGAAGTACGGTCCCGATCTGGACGACGTCATCGCCGCGCGGGACGAGGCGCGCGCCACGCTCGACGCGCTGGAGAGGGGCGAGGAGGGTCTTGACGCAGCTCGCGATGGGTCACGTCTCGCGGAGGAGTCGCTCCAGAAGGCGGCCGGTGTCCTCTTCGAGGCGAGGACCGCGTTCGTCCCGACGCTCGTCGAGAGACTCGGCGCGATGGCGGCGGAGCTGGCGATGCGAGGCGCGCGTTTCGAGGTGGCCTTCGAGGACCTGCCGCCCGCGGCGTGGGGTGCGGACGGGCCGCAACGGATCGAGTTCATGTACGCGCCCGGCGAGGGCGAGCCGGCGCGACCGCTCGCGCGCATCGGATCGGGCGGAGAGGTCTCCCGTGTGATGCTCGCGCTCAAGGGCGTGCTGGGTCACGCGGACGAGGTCCCCGTCCTCGTCTTCGACGAGGTCGACGCGGGCATCGGAGGACAGACGGCGCTTGCCGTCGGCCGGAGGCTGGCCGACCTCGCCGTCGGAAGACAGGTCCTCGTCGTGACACACCTCGCGCAGGTCGCCGCGTTCGCCGATCGTCATCTGGTCGTGACCAAGGACGACTCGGCGGGCCGTCCGGTCACCACCGTGCGGGAAGCGGCGGGCGACGAGCGGGTGGCCGAGGTCGCGCGCATGCTCGCGGGCGAAGGGACGCAGACGGCGCTCGCCCACGCGCGCGAATTGCTTGCGGCTGCGGTGTCGGGGCGATGATGCGGCCGCGGCGTTCGCGTGCCGAGCGGGCACGGATGCGGGCCGAGACGCGACGCGCTCGCGTGCGTGTGGTCGTTCTCGGGGCCGGAGTGATCCTGATCGCCACCGTCCTGGCATTCGGCGTCCGGACTAGGGCGAAGCCGGATGCGACGTCCTCGCCGATCGCGCTACCACTGCGTGCGGCGCCAGCGTCAGCCGCCGGAACGAAGACCTCCGACGTTGCCGGCGAGTTCTTCGCCACGATCGCCGGGACGCACGTCGGGCTTGTCTTCCCGGCGACATCCGACAGGCTCGTGGCGGTCGGTTTCCATGAGGCGAGCCGCCCGGAGGCCCTCGTCCTCGTCCCGGAGGAGCGACTCCACACGCGGGCGCGATCGGACGTCATAAAGGCGGCGCTCGCACGGGACCCGGGGCTCAAGCTCTTCGAGATGAACACGCGTGACCGCGCCACCGCGGCGCACACCGCGCTGGACTGCGCCGTGCTGCCTGGGACGACGGTGCGCAGTCCGGTCGACGGCACCGTCCGCCTCGTGAAACGGTACTACCTGGAGGGGCGCTGGGAGGACCGGCAGATCGAGATCGAGCTGGACGGGGCGCCGGGAGTGCGAGTGGTGATGATCCACGTGCGTGACGTGCGCGTCCGCGCCGGGACGCGAGTCCGCGCCGGCGTCACCCCGATTGGCCGCGTGAGGCACCTTCTGATAAACTCCCAGGTCAACCGCTATCTTCCCGTGGCGGCCGATCACACGCACATCCAGGTCAATCCGGTCTCGCCGTCCGGCGCTCCCGCGAGGACCGTGACCGGTCGCACGGGCTGACGAGGGGGCGGCATGCGCTTCGAAGGGACCGCACGGCTCGACAGGCGGACCAAGGATCTGGTCAAGCGTCTCGGTCGCAACGACATCGCCTTCATCGACCACGAGGATATGGATCGCGTCAGCGCGGAATCGCTGATCGAGACGGGCGTCGAGGTGGTCGTGAACGCCGCCTCCTCCATCTCGGGGGCCTACCCCAACGTCGGCCCGCTCATCCTCACGCGTGGCGGCGTCGCCCTGCTCGACGCCGTCGGGACCGAGGTCTTCGACCGCGTGCGCGAGGGCCGGCGCGTGGTGGTCTCCGGGGATGAGGTGCTCCTCGACGGCGAGGTCGTCGCCAAGGGAGAGCGCTTGACCGTCGACAGTGTCGAGCAGGCCATGGAGGACGCGAAGGCCGGCCTCGGGGAGAAGCTCGACGAGTTCGCGCGCAACACGCTCGCCTTCCTCGAGAAGGAGAAGGCGCTGCTCACGGACGGCAGCGGTGTGCCGACCACCAGGACCGTCATCGCGGGGCGTCACGCGCTGGTCGTGGTGCGGGGGTACGACTTCAAGCGCGACCTGCAGACGCTCAAGCCCTACATCCGGGAGATGCGGCCGGTGCTCATCGGTGTCGACGGAGGCGCCGATGCGATCATAGAAGCAGGTTTCCGGCCCGACATCGTCGTCGGCGACATGGACTCGGTCTCCGACTCGGCGCTTCGCACGGGCGCCGAGTTGCTCGTGCACGCCTATCCTGACGGCCGGTGTCCTGGGATGGCGCGGCTCGAGGCGCTCGGGCTGACCGGGACGCCATGGCCGCTCGCCGCGACGAGCGAGGACCTCGCGCTGTTGTTGGCTTACGAATCCGGAGCCGACCTCATCGTCGCGGTCGGCACGCACGCCAACCTCGTCGAGTACCTCGACAAGGGACGCAAGGGGATGGCGTCGACGTTCCTGGTGCGGCTGAAGGTC
Source organism: Coriobacteriia bacterium (assembly GCA_041658765.1). NCBI lineage: Bacteria > Bacillati > Actinomycetota > Coriobacteriia > Coriobacteriia bacterium. The sequence continues at coordinate 212,482 of JBAZZO010000001.1, forward strand.
GGACCGCGGCTCGTCGACGCTAAGGGCGTCAGCAAGCTCTACCGCGAATCGGTCCACCCGCTCCAATTGATGCTCATCGTCGCCGCGGCGCTCGTCGCGGTCTCCGCTGTCGTCGTGATCTCGGCCCCGATCCGCTCGTTCCTAGGTCTGCTCCTGCTCCGCCTCCGGGCGGTGGTAGGCTTGTGAGGACCTGAAGGGAGTCCGTCCGTGTACAACCTGCGATACCATATCGCTTCGCTCGTCGCGGTGTTCCTCTCGCTCGCCGTCGGTCTGATCCTAGGGTCGGTCGTCGTCGAGAGGGGGACGCTCGACAGACAGCAGTCGACACTCGTGGCCGGCCTCAACGACGAGTTCTCGCGGATCAAGAACGAGAATGATGCGCTCAACAACGACCTGAGGGGATACGAGGGCTTCGCGGTCTCGGCCGTGCCCGCGCTGGTGAGTGAACGGCTTCGAGGCCGCGTGGTCGTGGTCCTCATGAACACCGGTCGTTCCGACGGTCTGTCGTCCGTCACGCGCGCGATCTCGCTCGCGGGCGGCACACCGATCGTCGCGACCTTCACCAGGCAGGGCCTCGGGCTCGACGATCCCGCGGTCGCGAAGGGTCTGAGCGCCGGGTCGGTCATCGCCACCACCACCTTCGAGGAGATGCGGCGAAGCGTCGTCGCGAGCATCGCGCAGGAGTGGTGGAGGCCCGGCGCATACAGGGCGCTCACGGATGCGCTGGTGAAGGCCGGGGTCCTGCGCTTCGACAGGACGCTGCCGCCTGCGGGTGTCAACGGTGTGGTCGTGATGGCTTCGTGGGACGGCAAGGCCGACCCCCTCGCGCTGGCGCTGGGACAGAGGATGCGCGACCTGGGCGTCGGTTCGGTGGCGGCCGAGTCGCTGGCGCGTCCGGCCGGTGTCACCGGTCCCGCGCTCGAAGCGGGGCTCTCCGTCGTGGACGACGTCGATAGGCCCCAGGGGCAGGTGAGCGTCATCTTCGTGCTCGACGGATCCGCTCATGGGCACTTCGGCGTCCGCAGGGGAGCCGACGCGGGTTTCGCGCCTCTCGGGAAGTGAGGCTAGACCTTCCGTCCCCGCTCGAAGGCTAGCCTGAGCAGGGCGGATGCGACGTGTACGAACTGGCGGCCGCGATGAGCGAAGCCCGCGGCGTCCCGACCGGTCGCCGAGTGTTCCATCGTCGTCTCGACTTCGACCACGCGCAGTCCGGCGCGCGCGGCCCGGACGGTGAGGGCGACCTCCACGCCATAGCCGAAGGCGAAAGGCGTCACGGCCCGGACCGCCGCGGAGTCGAGCGCGCGCTGTCCCGACAGGGGAGCACTCACGCGCATCCCTTCACCGAGTCGCGCTATCCCCCAGCGCGCGAGCCCTTTCACGAGGCCGAAGCCGGCCTTGCCCGAGGGAGGCGGGAACTTCGCGACCGTCATGTCCGCGCTTCCGTCCGCGATCGGCCCGAGCAGTGCTGCGGCCTCGGACGCGGAGGCGCCGAGGTCCGCGTCGAGCAGGAGCAGCACGTCGGTGGGTCCGTCGAGGGATGCGAGACCCGCGTCGAGCGCCGCCCCCTTGCCGACGTTGCGCGGCAGACGCACGACACGAGCCCCGGCCGACTCGGCCGACGACGCGGTGTCGTCGGCCGAACCGTCGTCCACGACGACGACCTCGGTCACGCCCGCGACGTTCCTCGCCGCGAGCACCGTGTCGGCGATGCGGTCCGCCTCGTCGTGAGCCGGGATGAGGGCGACGATCCTCACGAGACGCCGCCGGGCAGCAACCGCGAGAAGACGCGACGCGCGAGCCGCCCCGCCTCCGCGACCTCGGGTACGCGCATCGCATGAGCGAGCGCGTACGTCAGCGAGAGGCCGACCACTCCCGCGGGCACGAGCTGGGCGAGGAAGCCCAGTCGCAGGCCGGAGACGAATCCGCCTGCGGCAGCCGAGACGCCCCACGCGGCGGCGCCACCTACGAGGGAGCACGCCAGCACGCGCAGCAGACTCGAGCCGACGGTGCGACCGCCCATAGGTCCGAGCTTCCGCCGCAAGAGCAACCAGAGGACCCCGAAATGCAGCGTATAGGCCGCGGCGTCGGCGAGCGCGATGCCCCGGAGCCCGACACCTTTCCACGCGCCGACCCCGACGGTCAGAACCGCGTAGAGGCCTACCTGCAGGGACGTGGCGAACACGTTGGTGGCCATGGGTGTCCGGGTGTCTTGGAGCGCGTAGAAGGCGCGCAGGGTGAACATGTAGGCCGCGAAGGAGAAGAGTCCGAACGCCCAGCACGTGAGGACGGCCGAGACCGAGCCGACGTCGGAGGTGGTGAAGCGTCCGGCGTGCAGGAGCATCACGAGCGGTCGCGCGAGGGCGACGAGCATCGCGGCCATGGGAAGCATCAGGACTCCCGTGGCGCCGAGGCCGGTCGCGAAGCGTCGCTTGAACGTCGTCATATCGCGAGCGCCGGCCGCCGAGGCGAGTTCGGGGAGGAACGCCGTCGCTAGCGCGACCGCGAAGATGCCGTAAGGGAGCTGGTAGAACATCCACGCGTAGCGAACGATCGCCGGCCCGACGGCGCCCGGGGCCCCGCGCAACGAGTATGCGTTGCGCAGCGAGACGCCGACCATGTTGGTCCCCACGTAGACGAGGGTCGCGAGCATCGTGCGCCCCATCGCCCGCATCGCGGGATCCTTGAGGTCGATGACCGGCCGGAGCCGGACACCGAGGCGTGCGAGGCTCGGGACCTGGACCACGAGCATGACGACCACGCCCGCCGTCGTCCCGATCGCGAGGAGTGTCTCCGCGAGGTGCGGTCGCGTCGTGTGGAGCGGCAGATAGACGCCGAGGATGACCGCGATGAGGACCAGGTTGTTGAATATCGGCGCCACGGCCGGTGCGAGGAAACGGCGACGCGCGTTGAGTATTCCGGTCACGACCGCGCCCACAGCGTAGAAGACGATCTGGACGGCGAAGAAACGGAAGAGGAACGCGCCCTTGGCGACGAAGGCCTCGACCTGCTGTGGGGGCACGCCGAACGTCTGGGTGCGCACGAACGCCTCGGCCCAGACCGTCCCCGCGACGGCTATCACGCCGAGTGCGATGACGGCCAGCGTGAGAACGCTGCTCGCGAAGCGCCATGCCGCCTCCTCGCCGTCGTTCTGGAGACGTTCGATGAAGATCGGGACGAAGACGGCGGAGAGCACGCCCCCGGCCACCAGCTCGTACACCATGTTCGGCACGTTGTTAGAGACGGTATACGCGCTCGTGAGAAGAGTCGCTCCCATCGCGACGGCCATCGCCCAGTCGCGCGCGAAACCTGTGACGCGCGACAACGTGGTGGCGATCGACATCGAGGCGGTGGATCGCGCGAGCGACGGTGTGCTGATGGTTCCCTCCATCGGCGGGGTCGGCCCCATTGTAGCCCACGGAGTTCGGGCGTCGGTGGCGTCCGACACCCCTCCGTAACCGGCGCGTCGCCCGGCGGCCACGGCCATCCGCTATACTTCGACCGATGAAGCAGCGCCTCGCCAGCGTACTCGTACTCGCTCTCGCCGTGTGTCTGCTCGCGCCGCTCGCGGCGTCGGGCGCCCCCACGCCGAGCGGTCGCCTCGTCGTCGTCGTGCTAGTTCCCTACATGAAGTGGGGCGACGTCGTCTCGGGTTCGATGCCGGTACTGGAGAAACTGGCGCGCGAAGGCGCGGTCGGTCTGCTCAATGTGCGCTCCGATCTTCGGAATCCCCCGATGGACACCCCCGTCCCCGCGGTACTCGCACTCTCGGCGGGCGCGCCCGCCGTCGCCGACGAGTCCGCTCTGGCGGCGTTCGGAGCTGATGAGCCCGTCGCGTCGTCGGACGCTGCTCAGGCGTACCGTCGGATGATGGGGCGAGGTCTGTCAGGCGCGCGCATCGCGTATCTCGGTTTGCCGGTCGAGATACGGGCCAACGCGGACTCGTCGGTCGAGACGCGGCTCGGATCGCTGGGGCAGGCGGTGGAGGATGCTGGAGGCTCGACGGGAGCCGTGGGCGGCTCGGATCTCGGAACGGCATTCGCCGAAGCGTCGGGTCTGCGCCCAGCGGCGATCGCGGCCATGGACTCCGCGGGGCTGGTTCGCTACGGGGACGTCTCTCCCGGACTGCTGATGCGCCGTGATGGCGCCCCGTTCGGCGTCATGACCGATCCCACGGCCTTCAGACTCGCGTTCGCACGCACGGTCGACGCCGTCGACGCTCACGGCGGCCCGGGTCTCATCATCGTCGATCCTGGCGATCTCACGCGCGCGGTCATGTGGGAGATGCAGTCGCTGCCCGAGGTCGCGCAGCAGCAGCGTGGGATCGCCTTGCGCGCCACCGATGAGACGGTACGAGGGGTTCTCGAGGCCCTCCCGGACGGGACCGCGCTCATCGTGGCGTCGGTGGCGATGCCCGCCCCGGAGACGGGACCTGGCGGTCTCGCTCCCGTGGTCGTGAGCGCGCCGGGCTGGCGGGGTCTGGTCACTTCGTCATCGACCCATCGCAAGGGTCTGGCGACGCTGTTCGACGTCAGCGCGACGGCGCTCTCACTTCTCGAGGTCGAGCGTCCCGTCGGGATGCTCGGGAACCCGATCTCCGCTGACGGGGACCGGGCCTCGCTCTCGGCTCGCGTCGATCGCCTGGAAGGAATGGCGCTCTCGGCTGTCGCCATCGACGGCGCGAAGCCGGTAGTGGTCAACACGTTCATCGCGGTCACGGCGATCGTCCTCCTTCTCGGCACGGCCCTCCTCCTGCAGGTGCGCAGTGTGGGCGAGCACTTCGCTTCGCGCGCGGCGCTCGTCTCGAGGTCGACACTCCTCTTCCTAACGGGTGTGCCGCTCGCGGCGCTCGTGATGTTCGGTCTCGTTCCGAGTCCCGGACGCCCCGCCGTCGCGGTCGCCGCACTCGTGGTCGTCGCCGTGGCGATATGGGTGGCTGGGTCGCTGGTCGGGAGGGCGGGCGGTGGCGTGCTCGCCGTGGCCGCGGTCGGGCTTGCCACCACGGCGACGATACTCGTCGACCAGTGGCGCGGCGCTCCTTGGACCTTCACGTCGTTCTTCGGCTACTCCCCGCTCCTGGGTGCGCGCTACTACGGTCTCGGGAACGAGGGAGCGAGCATCATCATCGGCTCCTGCATCGTCGGGCTCGCGCTTCTGTTCGATCACGGGCGCGAACGGCCGTGGGTCGCGTTCTCGCGGCGTTGGCTGCTTCCAGCAGTCGGCGCCGTCGTGGTCGTGACGGCCTCGGCGCCGACGCTCGGGGCGAACGTCGGCGTCGCGATATGGGGCACGACGGCCTTCGCCGTCGCGTGGGCCCAGATGAACGGCCACCGCCTGAGATGGAAGGCCGCGGCTCTCATCCTGCTCGCAGCCGTAGCGCTAGTGGCGGTCTTCTCCGTCTGGGACATGAGCCCGTTGAACGGTGCGCAGACGCATCTCGGACGCGCGTGGGCGAGCGCGGAACGCGGCGGAGCGGGGCAGCTCTGGCTCATCGTCGCGCGCAAGGCCGCGACCAACGTGCGCGTCTTGACGCACACGAACTGGTCATACCTCCTAGTCGTGACGCTCGCGTTCCTCGGGTATCTCCGGTGGCGTCCGCACGGCGACTTCGCCTCGACGCTCGAGACGAATCCGCATTTCGCCGGTGCGATGTCGGCGTGTCTGGTCGCCAGTCTCGTGGCGTACTTCACGGAGGACTCGGGGATCGTCATCCCCGCGCTGATCATGCTCTATGCCGGCGTCGGCATCCTCTGCCTGATGTTGTCGGGCATCTCGGCCGATCGGGAGGTCGGATGACCCTGCGCTGGGCCGCCGTGCTCGTACTCATCGCGATCACCACCTGGGTCGGGCCCGCTCTCGTGATCCGTGCGCTCGTCCCAGTGCTCGAGGACGGACGTCGCGGTGTCGAGAATCATCGCGGCAGGCCGGTCTTCCTGGGTCTCGGGATCGTCTGGATCGTGTGGGCCGCGGGGACGCGCGTCGCACTCGCCGTCATGCACATCGCGGATTCGATCGCGGTATCGGGCTCTGGACGCTTCACGGGCGGTGCAGTGGGAGCGCTGCTCGTGTCGATGCCGGTGGTGCTCGTCGTCGGCGCGGGTGCGTTCGGGCTCTTCGACGACCTGATCGGGTCGAACGAGGTGCGCGGGTTCCGTGGACACCTGTCCTCCCTGCGCCGGGGACGGTTGACGACCGGAGGCCTGAAGTTCCTCGGCATCGGGGCCCTCTCCGCCGCCGCCGCCGCGGACATCGTCGCGAACCACGAGATGTCGGCCGCAACGTCGGCATCCTGGGTCCTCCGCTCGGCATGGGTCGTCGGGATCTGGGTGTGCGCCACTCTGGTCATCGCGCTGAGCGCGAACCTCGTCAACCTCCTCGACCTCCGGCCCGGCAGGGCGCTGAAGGCATACTCGGTGCTCGCCGTTCCGGCCGCTTTCGGTATGGCGTGGATAGTCGCGGTCGGCATCTGGCGGGTCTCAGACCCCTGGTACTCGGCGCCGGTCGAGACCTTCCTGCTGACCGCGGCTTCTCTCCTCATCGTGCTCGGCCCGGTGGCGGCTGTGTGGCGCTACGACATAGGGGAGAGGGGGATGCTCGGCGACGCGGGGGCGAACGCGGCGGGGGCGCTCGCCGGCTACTTGCTCGCGCAGGTCCTTCCACTTTGGGGTCTCGCCTTGGCCGCGGTCGTCCTGCTCGAGCTCAACCGCAGTTCGGAGAGGGTCTCCTTCTCCGCGGTGATCGAACGCACACCGCTCCTGCGCGCGATCGATCGCCTTGGGCGGGGAAGTGACGTCCCCTAGACCCTCCCGGTGCGGATGGCGCTGGGGTACGATGCGATGCGGACGGAAGCGGGGAGCCGACACGCGCGCGGACCGAGCCTGAGAGGGATACATGGCGAAACACATCTTCGTGACCGGCGGCGTCGTCTCCTCGCTCGGGAAGGGCATCACCGCCGCCTCTCTCGGGCGGCTGCTCAAGTCGCGCGGTCTGAAGGTGACCATCCAGAAGCTCGATCCCTACCTCAACGTCGACCCGGGGACGATGAGCCCCTTCCAGCACGGCGAGGTCTTCGTCACCGATGACGGGGGCGAGACCGACCTCGATCTCGGGCACTACGAGCGCTTCGTCGACGAGTCCCTCTCGAGGGACTGCAACGTGACGGCAGGATCGGTCTACCAGACCATCGTGACGAAGGAGCGCCGCGGAGACTTCCTCGGCGGCACGGTCCAGGTCATCCCTCACGTGACGAACGAGATCAAGGACCGCATCCTGCGCCTGGCCGACGCCACGCGTCCGGACGTGATCATCACCGAGGTCGGCGGGACCGTGGGCGACATCGAGTCCCTGCCGTTCCTCGAAGCGATCCGTCAGCTCAAGAAGGACGTCGGGCGCGACCACGTCTGCTACATCCACGTCACGCTCGTCCCGTGGATCGGGGCGTCGAGCGAGCTCAAGACCAAGCCGACGCAGCATTCCGTGAAGGAACTGCGGAGCATCGGCATCCAGCCGGACTTCATCGTCTGCCGCTCGGACCGGCCGATCGACGCGGGTATCCGCCGCAAGATCGCGCTCTTCTGCGACGTCGACCCGGCCGCGGTCGTGAGTGCACTGGACGCACGTTCCATCTACGAGGTGCCGCTGAGGCTGAGGGAGCAGGCCCTCGACGAGATGGTCATCGCGCACCTCGGTCTCGAGTGCGGCAGCCCCGACATGCGCGAGTGGGAGTCCTTCGTGGCGCACAGTTCGTCGCTCACCGACACGGTCGACATCGCGCTCGTCGGGAAGTACGTGCAGCTTCCCGACGCGTACCTCTCGGTGAACGAGGCGCTGCGCCACGCGGGCATCCATCACGACCACGAGGTGCGGATCCACTGGGTGGACGCCGAGGGCATCACGCCCGAGGAGGTCGACCAGGTGCTCGCGGAGATGGACGGCATACTCGTCCCCGGAGGTTTCGGGATCCGGGGCATCGAGGGAAAGATCCGTTCCGCCTGCTACGCCCGGGAGAACAAGGTCCCTTACCTCGGCATCTGCCTCGGGATGCAGGTCGCGGTCTGCGAATTCGCGCGCAATGTCGCCGGGCTCGCCGGAGCGAATTCGGCCGAGTTCGACCCAGTGGCCCCGCATCCCGTCATCGACCTCATGCGAGAGCAGCAGGACGTCGCTGACTTGGGAGGCACCATGCGGCTCGGCGCCTACCCTTGCGCCGTCACGGCTGGCACGAAGGGTGCCGCGGCATACGGCGCTGAGACCATCTACGAACGGCATCGCCATCGCTACGAGGTGAACAACGCCTACAGGGACCGTCTTACCGATGCCGGTCTCGTGATCTCCGGTCTCTCGCCCGACGGTCGCCTCGTCGAGATGGTGGAACTGCCCGATCATCCGTGGTTCGTCGGTCATCAGGGGCATCCCGAGTTCAAGAGCCGTCCGACGAGGCCGGCTCCTCTCTTCCGCGACTTCATCGGCGCGGCCGTCGCTCATCGGCGGGGCCGGAAGGCCTGACGTGTCGGAAGAGCGACTTCTCGCGACCTTCCTCGAGCTGGTCCGCACGGACAGCCCGTCGAGGTCCGAGGGGGCCGTCGCGGCGCGCGTGGCGAGCATCCTCGAGGGTCTCGGTTGTGAGGTCGGCTTCGACGACTCCGTCTCCAAGACCGGTTCCGAGACGGGCAATCTCGTTGCGACGTTGCCGGGGACCGCTCCTGGACGCGCCGTGGCGTTCTCGGCGCACCTAGACACGGTCGAGCCGGGGCGAGGGATCGAGCCCACGGTCGCCGGGGGACGCGTGCGGGCGTCCGGCGAGACGGTGCTCGGCGCGGACGACAAATCGGGCATCGCTGCGATCATCGAGGCGCTCACTCGGGCGGTCGAGGACGGCCGACCGCGTCCGGAGGTCACGGTCGTGCTGACGGTCTGCGAGGAGTGCGGTCTCCTGGGAGCGAAATCCCTCGACAGAGGCGTCGATCTAGGCGACCTGTGCCTCGTTCTCGACGCCGAGGGCGCGGTGGGCGGCATCGTCACCGCGGCGCCGACGCACCACACGTTCGTCGCCCGGTTCCGCGGGAAGGCGTCCCATGCGGGTGTTCGGCCGGAGGCGGGCCGCTCGGCGATCGTGATGGCGTCGCGAGCCGTGGCCGCCATGACGCTCGGTCGACTGGACGGCCGGACGACCGCGAACATCGGGACCATCGAGGGCGGCACAGCCACGAACGTCGTCGCCGCACAGGCCGTCTTGACCGGCGAGTGCCGCTCGATCGATCCCGTTCGCGTCGAGGAGGTGCGCCAGGCGATGGACCTGGCCCTGAGCGACGCGGCATCGTCGGGCGGCGGTCGCGTGGATGTCTCGTGGACGAAGGAGTACGGGGGCTTCTCTTGGGAGGACGACCATCCGCTCCTCTCGCTCGTCGAGACGGCCTGTGGGGATGCGGGTATCGTGCCACGCCGGTTCGAGACCGGCGGCGGCAGCGACGCCAACGTGTTCGCCGATCGCGGCGTGCCCGCTCTCGTGCTCTCGACGGGCATGACGGATGTCCACGGAACCGACGAGTCCCTCTCCGTGGCGGATCTCTCGGCCCTCACGCGCCTGCTAGAGGCCGTGCTCGGCCGCGCTTTGGACTGAACCGTGCGTCTGGTCTGGGCGGATGTCAGCGCGATCGAGGTGGACGAAGACGACGTCCAGCGCTTGGTGGTCGTCTTGGACGATCCTCCGGGCGAACCGGGTGTCGCGCTCTGCTATCCGGCTCTCACGGGGCGCTGTGTCCTCGGCGAGCGCGTCCTGTGCAACACGACGGCGGTGGACCTCGCGCTCGGTACGGGCGGCTCGCACGTCGTGGTGGCTCGCGCGGGGACCGGGTCTCCACGCGGTGTCGCCGTCGATGCAGCGACCGGCGGGCACATCATGAAGCTGCGCTACACACCGCTGCAGTGTGACGTCCGCAGCGTCGAGGAGCAGGACGCGCCCGGCCATGCGACGATGGCCACTGCGAAGGTCCTCGACGGCATGCCGGTCGTCTGCTGCGGGCTGCACAGCCAAGTGCCTCTCGTGGCGGCCGCCGTGAAGCGCGACGTACCGGCCGCGCGGATCGCCTATGTGATGACCGACGAGGCCGCGCTTCCGATCGCGCTCTCCGAGTCCGTTCGAGCGTCCCGCGCGGCCGGCTTGCTCGATACGACGCTGACGTGCGGCCAGGCGTTCGGTGGAGAGTCCGAGGCGGTCACGCTCCACTCCGCTCTTCTTGCGGCGAGACACGTCTCGGGCGCTGACGTCGCGATAGTCGCCATAGGCCCGGGGGTCGTCGGCACCGCGACGCCGCTGGGTCACGGTGGCGTCGCCCAGGGAGAGGCGATCAACGCGGCGTCGTGTCTCGGCGGTCGTTCGGTCGCCGTCCTGCGCGTCTCGTTCGCGGACGCACGAGAGCGCCATCGGGTCCTCAGCCATCACACGATCGTCGCGCTCACAGTCGTGGCGCTCGCGTCCGCGGATGTGGCCGTCCCTTCGCTCGCTCCCGCGCGTGCCTCGCTGCTCGAGAAGGCACTTGACGATGCGCGCGTATGGGATCGCCATCGCCGGGCCGATGCGCTCTCCGGCGAAGGCGACCTTCCCGACATGAGGGGCGTGCAGCCGCGCACGATGGGACGCGGGCCCGCCGACGACCCCGCGTTCTTCGCTGCCGCCTGCGCCGCCGGCGAGGTCGCCGCGAGTCTGCTCGCCTGACTTTCGCGTGCCGGGTTGCCGAGCGCGGACGACGCGTTAGACTGGGCGGGGCCCGAACGACGGGATCGTCCGGCGGGCCGTCCGTGCGAGAAGGAGGACGAAGTGATCATCGGAGTCCCGAAGGAGATCAAGAACAACGAGTTCCGGGTCGCCACGACCCCGGGCGGTGCCCGGGAGTTCGTCGCTCACGGCCACACGGTGCTCGTGGAGAAGGGCGCGGGCGAAGGATCGTCGTTCACCGACGCCGAATACGCCGCTGAGGGCGCCACGCTCGTGGACACGGCCGACGAGGTCTTCGCGCGCGCCGAGATGGTGGTGAAGGTCAAGGAACCGCAGGCCGTCGAGATCGCGATGCTCAGGCCCGGCCAGATCCTCTACACGTACCTGCATCTCGCCCCCGACCTCGCTCAGACGAAGGGCCTCGTCGACTCCGGCGCGGTCTGCATCGCGTATGAGACCGTCGAGCTGCCGAACGGCACCCTTCCGCTGCTCGCGCCGATGTCGGAGGTCGCGGGTCGCATGTCGGCTCTCGTCGGCGCGGAGTGTCTGCAGAAGCCGCGCGGCGGACGCGGCGTTCTCGTCGGCGGGGTGCCGGGCGTGCTGCCTGCGAACGTCGTCGTGCTCGGGGCGGGTGTCGTAGGCATCAATGCCACGTACATGGCAGTCGGTATGGGTGCGCACGTGACGGTCATGGACGTGAACCTCGACCGCTTGCGATACATCGACGACCTGTGGGGCAATCGCGTGCGGACGCTCTACAGCAACCGCCACAACGTAGAAGAGGCCGTGTACGCCGCGGACCTCGTGATCGGCGCCGTGCTCCTTCCCGGCGCCAAGACGCCGTGGCTGGTGACGAAGGACATGCTGCCGCGGATGAAGCCCGGCTCGGTCGTGGTCGACGTCTCGGTCGACCAGGGAGGCTGCATCGAGACGACTCACGCGACCACGCATGCTGACCCGACGTACTTCGTGGACGGCGTACTCCACTACGGTGTGGCGAACATGCCAGGTGCCGTGCCCAACACCTCCACGATGGCTCTCACCAACGCCACGTTGGGCTACGGACTGGCTATCGCGAACAAGGGATGGGAACGCGCGGTGGGCGAGGACGCGGCCCTAGCGAAGGGCGTGAACGTACTGGACGGGAAGGTGACGTACAAGCCTGTCGCGGACGCTCACGGCATGACGTACACGCCACTGGAGGCGCTCATCGCGTAGGTCCCCGGCCTCGTCGCGTCCTCAGTAGGTACGCCAGTGCGATGGCGGCCAGTAGACCGCGAAGGCGCGTCCGAGCACCGCCGAGAGCGGGACGGGTCCATTGAAGCGGCTGTCGCTGCTGTTGTTCCTGTTGTCGCCCATCATGAAGAGGCAGCCCTGCGGCACCGTGTAGGGCAGGAGTCCGCCCGGATCGGTCAGCCGGTTACTGTTGATGATGTACGGCTCGTCGAGGGGCATGCCGTCGATGGTGAAGCGGCCCTGGGTGTCCATCGCGACCGTCTCCCCGCCGAGGGCGATGACCCGCTTGACGAGGTCGGGCTGGCCCTGTGTCCACGACTTGAAGACGATGACGTCGCCGCGCTCGGGCGGCGAGAACCGCGTGTCGAAGCGATTCACCAGCAGCCGGTCCCCGACGTGGATCGTCGGCTCCATGGAGCCGGTGGGGACGATGCGCGTGTCGATGAGGAACGTCCGGATGCCCATCGAGAGTGCGAACGCCAGCCCCACGAGGGCGACGAGTTCGACGAGCCAGCGCAGGAAGGAGACGGGCTCCTCGGTCGGAGGCCCTTCCTCCACGGGCTCCTCGCCATCATCGGCAAGGTAGTCCCACTCCTCGTCGAGATATGCGGGATCCGAGGGGTCGAGGTCCCACTCGAATTCGTCATCGGCGTCGTCCGACTCCTCGTCGGGATCCGCCGGATCCGAGGGGTCGAGGTCCCACTCGAACCCGAAGTCGGTCTCCACCGTGTCGAGGACGGTGTCGTCGTCCACGGACTCGTCCTCGGGCATATCGATGCTGTGGTCCGGCTCTGTCACCCGCCGTCCCTTCGTCGAGTGGGGTACTCGCAGATACTAGCCGCTAGCGCGTGCTCCCTCAAGCAAGCGTCAGGCCGTTGCGGGTCCGGCCGACTATACTCTTGGCATGCGCATCCACGTCGACGAGTTCCTGGGACACCTCGCGATCGAGCGTGGCGCCTCACCGCACACCGTGTCCGCGTACGGACGCGACCTCACGGAATACCTGGCGTCGCTCTCGGAGCGCGGCGTCGACGATCCTGATCGCGTGACCCGTGAGGACGTCACCGCGCACATCGCCGTGCTGCGCGAGCGGGGGCTGGCTCCCGCCTCGATCGAGCGTAAGGTCGCGGCGGTGCGCAGCTTCCACCGCTTCCTCGTGCGCGAAGGGGTGACGCGCAACCATCCCACCGCGACGCTGCCTCTTCCCAAGGTCCCCGAACGCCTTCCCGTGACCATCTCCATCGACGAGGCGACAGCACTTCTCGGGCAGAGGTTCCCGACGACGCCCGCCGGGGCGAGGGACCGTGCCATCCTGGAGGTGCTCTACGGATGCGGATTGCGGGCGAGCGAGCTCACGGGACTCGACCTGACGGGGCTCGATCTCGCCGAGGGATTCCTGCGCGTCTTCGGCAAAGGGAGCAAAGAGAGGCTCGTGCCCATCGGTGGCGCCGCACAGCGCGCGCTCGCCGAGTACCTCGCGCACGGACGTCCTTTCCTGCATCCGCGGTCCTCGCGGCGGCAAGACCCCGAAGCCGTGTTCCTCAACCATCGTGGAGGCAGGCTTTCCCGCCAGGGAGTCTTCGTGCTCGTGCGCCGGTACGGTAGCGAGGTCGGGCTCGATCTGCACCCGCATACGCTGCGGCACGCGTTCGCCACGCACCTGCTCGAGGGCGGCGCGGACCTGCGGGCCCTGCAGGAGATGCTCGGGCACGCCGACATCACGACGACCCAGGTCTACACGCACGTCGATCAGCGCCACATCAGGGAGGAGTACCTGTCGACACACCCGAGGGCCCGCCTGCGGTGACGGAGTTCTCGACGTGCTTCGTTCCCCTTTTCGATGGGTACGATTACCATGGATACGACGTTCCACATTCTGTATCGCAGGGCGGATCGGGGAGGGATGAGGCATGAGGGACAGGTTCAGCAAGGTGCTCGTGGTGCTCATGGCGTTCGCGCTGCTCGCTTCCTTCGGCGCGGGTTGTGCCAAGAAGGCGGAACCGGCGGAGCCGGCGGCGGAAACGCCTAAGTCGGACATCAAGACAGCCATGGTCACCGACGTCGGTGGTCTCGGCGACAAGTCCTTCAACGACGCGGCGTGGGCCGGACTCGAGAAGGCCAAGGCAGATATCGGCGTCGAGACGAAGGTGCTCGAGTCGAAGGAGATGGTCGACTACGAGTCCAACATCACGCAACTCGCGGACGCGGGGTACAACCCGATCTTCACGGTCGGATTCCTCATGCAGGACGCCGTCGCCAAGATGGCGAAGCAGTACCCGGACACGAGCTTCGCGAGCATCGACACGTTCTTCGACAAGCCCGACGCGAACCTCGTCGGCCTGCTCTTCAAGGAGCAGGAGGCCGGCTATCTCGCCGGCGTCGTCGCCGGCTTGGCGACGAAGGACACGTTCGATTCGCGCCTCAACGCCGACAACGTCGTCGGGTTCGTCGGCGGCATGGACATCCCGCCGGTCGAGCGGTACGAGGTCGGTTTCGTGGCTGGCGTGAAGTCCGTCAATCCGACCGCGAAGGTGATCATCCTCTACGCGGGCAAGTTCGACGACCAGGGCAAAGGCAAGGAGCTCGGGTTGTCGCTCATCGACCAGAAGGCGGATGTCCTCTTCGCCGCTGCCGGTCAGACGGGTCTCGGCACCATCAAGGCCTGCCAGGAGCGCGGCGCGCTGTTCATCGGCGTCGATGTCGACCAGTTCGACTCCGTGACGGGTTCGGGTGACGTGATGCTGACGTCGGCGATCAAGCGGGTCGACGAGGCCGTCTACAACACCGTGAAGCAGGCGAACGACAAGACGTTCGCCGGCGGCCAGAACATCACGTTCGGGCTGAAGGAGGGCGGCGTCGGTCTCGCGCCGTTCCACGACTTCGACACCAAGGTCACGCAGGCGATCAAGGACGCGGTCGAGAAGGCGAAGCAGGACATCCTCTCCGGTTCCGTGACGGTCCCTGCCACGCGCGCGAAGTAGACCCTTCCCGCGCCATGTCGCACACGAACGCAGCCTGATCCGTGAGGGCGGCCGGGATCGTCCCGGTCGCCCTCACGAGTCGCTTCGCCCGATGCGAGGGGAGTGAGCGTGTCCGTTCTCGAACTGCGCGGCATCACGAAGGTCTTCCCGGGGGTCGTCGCCAACGATCGTGTCTCGTTGGCGCTCGAGGCCGGCGAGATCGTCGCTCTGCTGGGGGAGAACGGTGCGGGGAAATCGACGCTCATGAACGTCGCGTACGGCCTCCTCTCTCCGGACGGCGGAGAGGTCCGTGTCGACGGGGCAGCGGTGCGCATCCGGTCGCCGCGCCAGGCGATAGATCTCGGCATCGGGATGGTCCACCAGCACTTCATGCTCGTCGAGACGCTGACGGTCACCGAGAACATCATCCTCGGCCACGAGCCCGCGCGAGCGGGGGTCATCGACTTCGAGCAGGCGCGCGCCCGCGTGGCAGAGATCTCCGAGCGCTACGGGCTGAAGGTGGACCCCGGCGCGCGTGTGGGCGAGCTGTCGGTGGGCATGCAGCAGCGCGTCGAGATACTCAAGGCACTCTACCAGGGCGTGCGCATCCTGATACTCGACGAGCCGACGGCGGTTCTCACTCCGCATGAGGTCAAGGAGCTCTTCGCGGTCATCCGTTCGCTGGTGTCGGAGGGCATGTCCGCCGTCTTCATCACGCACAAGCTCGAGGAGGTACTCGCGGTCGCTGACCGGATCGTGGTCATGCGCGACGGCCGCGTGGTCGGCGAGACGCGACCGTCCGCGACCGACCAGGTGGGTCTGGCGCGGATGATGGTCGGCCGCGATGTCGTGCTGCGTGTCGAGAGGACGGGCTCCACCTGCGGCGGGACGGTGCTCGAGGTGAGCGACCTCTCGGTCCTCGACGACCGGGACCTCGAGGCCGTGCGCGGCGTGACCTTCACCGTGTGCGCGGGGGAGATCGTCGCGCTCGCGGGAGTCGACGGCAACGGGCAGCGCGAGATCGTGGAGGCGGTGGTCGGGCTGCGACGGCCGAGGTCGGGGTCGATCCACCTCAAGGGCGCGGACATCACGCACGCTCCGGCCCGCGAGACGATCGCGGCGGGCGTCTCGCACGTCCCGGAGGACCGGCAGCGCCGAGGCCTCGTGCTCGAATTCGACCTCTCCGAGAACGTCATCCTCGGCGACCACCGTGGCGAGCCGTATGCGCGCATGGGTCTCATGCGTCCGGCCGCGATCGCGTCGACGGCAAGGGAGCGCATCTCCGACTACGACGTGCGCACACCTTCGGAACACGTGCTCGCGGGCAGTCTCTCGGGAGGCAACCAACAGAAGCTCGTCCTCGCGCGCGAGCTCGGCCGCGATCCCGAGTTGCTCGTCGCGGCACAGCCGACGCGCGGTCTCGACGTCGGCGCCATCGAGTTCGTGCACGGGCGCATCCTGGCCGCACGCGCCGCGGGCAAGGCGGTCCTGCTGGTGAGCCTGGAACTCGAGGAGGTCCTAGCGCTCGCCGACCGCATCCTCGTCGTCTTCGAGGGACGCATCGTGAAGGAGTTCAAGGCGGGAGAGGCGGACGAGGAGACCCTCGGGTACCACATGACCGGTGGTGGCGGCGCCAAGCTCGGGGCGGTCGCCGCCGGTGCCGGGGGGGTGCGGCAGTGACCGAGAAGCGGGATGCGGTGGTCGGCTCGCCCTGGATGACGGCCGCTCGAACGGCCGGAGTGCCGCTCGTGTCGGTCGTGCTCGCGATCCTGATCGGTTCGGTGTTCGTGAAGTTGTCGGGCTACGACCCAGCGGCGGCCTTCTCCGCGTTGTTCAAGGGCGCTCTCGGCGGACCCAGGCAGATCGGGGAGACGCTGCTCAGGGCGACGCCGCTGATGTTCACCGGACTCGCCGTGGCGTATGGGTTCCGCGCAGGCCTGTTCAACATCGGGGCCGAGGGGCAGCTGTTCATGGGCGGTCTCGCCGCCGCCTGGCTCGGTGTCGTCATGACGGGACTGCCGTGGTTCATCAACGTCCCCGTCATCCTCGTCTTCGGCGCGCTCGCGGGGGCCGCGTGGGCGTTCATCCCCGCCGTGCTCAAGGCCAAGGTCGGCGCTCACGAGGTCATCACGACGATGATGTTCACATACATCGGCAAGTACTTCGTGTCGTGGATGGTCACCGGTCCGCTCAAGGCCCCGGGGCAGATCCCGCAGACACGTCTCATGCCGCCGGAATCCACACTCCCCAAGTTCAGTGACGTGTTCACTTCCCTCACGCCGAGCAGGGCCCACTTCGGTTTCCTCGTCGCCATCCTCCTCTGCGTGGTGGTCTGGGTGGTGCTGAAGTACACGACGCTGGGCTACGAGTCCCGCGCGGTCGGCCACAACCCGTGGGCATCGGAGACTGCCGGCATCTCGGTCCCCATCACGACCGTGAAGGCGCTGTGCATCTCCGGCGGCTTGGCCGGTCTCTCCGGCGTCGTCGAGGTGATGGGTGTCCACCACCGCCTCTTCGACCAGTTCTCCTCCGGGTTCGGTTTCACGGGCATCGCGGTCGCCTTGCTGGCGAAGAACAACCCTCTCGCCATCATCGCAGCTGCGCTGCTCTTCGGCGGTCTCTCGGCGGGGGCGGGCACGATGCAGCTCGAGGCGAACGTCCCTCAGAAGCTGGTCTCCATCATCCAGGCGGTCGTCATCCTGCTCGTCGCCTCGGAGTCGATCGTCACGTGGTTCATCAAGCGCCGGCAGAAGGAGGCGATGTCCCGTGCTGCGTGACTTCTTCACACCGGACCTGTTCGCCTCCGCCATCCGCATGGCGACGCCGCTCGCGCTCGCGGCCATCGGCGGGACGATCTGCGAGCGATCGGGAGTCGTCAACATCGCGCTCGAGGGCATGATGCTCGTTAGCGCGTTCACCGGGGTGGTCGTCGCCCTTGCCACGGGGAGCACATGGTTCGGCGTCGTGTGTGCCGTCGCGGCCGGCACGCTCATGGCGCTACTACATGCGTTCGTCTGCATCGATCTTCGCGCCGAACAGGTCGTCTCCGGCACGGCGGTGAACATCCTCGCTCTGGGCCTCACGGGGTTCCTCATGGAGGTCATCTACGGCCATCCGGGAACCACCGATGCTGCTGCCACCCTCGGTCCCGTCTTCCGGTTCCAGGGACCGACGGCAGGTCTCACGGGCGCTGTGTGGCGATGGGTCGAAGGCGTCTTCCTGAGCCACACCCCGCTCGTCTACGTCGCCGTGCTCGTCGCCGTCGTCGCCCAATGGGCGATGTACCGGACGCGGTGGGGCCTGCGTCTGCGCTCCCTCGGCGAGCACCCCCGCGCCGCCGACACCGTCGGCATCAGCGTGCGCAGGGGGCGCTACGGCGCCGTGCTCATCAGCGGGGCGCTCGCCGGGCTCGCGGGAGCGAATCTCTCTCTCGAGCAGGTGGGAAGCTTCACCGAGGGCATGACGAGCGGCCGCGGCTTCATCGCGCTCGCCGCCAACATCTTCGGGAGATGGACCCCAGTCGGCTCCTACCTCGCGTCACTGCTCTTCGGTTTCGCGGACGCTCTCCAGATCAAGATGCAGATATTCCGGGCGGTGGTCCGCATCCCTCCGCAGTTCTTCCTCATGCTCCCTTACATCCTGACGGTCGTCGTGCTGGCCGGCGTCATGGGTCGCGCCATCGCTCCGGCCGCCGTCGGCAAGCCGTACGAGAAGGAATGACCGGCGCGCATCACTCGGCCGGCGGTCCCTCGTTCTTCGGTTCGGCGATCGCGCGCCGGCGGCGGCGGTGTCTGAACACCGGGACGAGGACGATGGTCGCGAGTAGGACGACCGGCGCCATGGCACCCACGAAGATGATGAGGGCGTTCACCGTGGCGACGGCCGCGCGCAGAGCGTCGCGGACGGCTGCGACGAATCCCCAGTCCGTCCCGGAGGGACGCACGACCGGCTCGGGTTCGGCCAGCTCGATGGAGACGGTCGCCATCGCGGCCTGACGCTCGAGGAAGGTCACCTGCGCCGCCATGGACTCGACCTCACCCTGGACGCGGGCGAGCTCCGACTCGACCGCGAGCGTGTCGCGCACGGTCGTGGCGCGGGCGAAGAGCGCTCGCAGCCGCGCCTCCTCCACGCGCAGGTTGCGCAGGCGCGCGGCGAGGTCGACGTGCTGCTGCGTCACGTCGTCCGTCGACTCGCTCTCGGAGAGCAGCTTGCCCAGCGCCGAGGCCGACGAGACGAACGCGTCGTAGCGGGCGACGGGCACCCGGACCGTGATGTAGCCGGCGAGGGGACCGGCTCCGGAAGCGTCGGGGACCGGGACCGAGGACTCGCGGTAGACGGGCTGACCGTCCGACGCGAGCCGGACCTCGGTGACGTAGCCGCCGGCGCGTGTGGCGAGTATGCGCAGTCGCGCCACGGTCGCCGGAACGCGCTTCACCTGCAGGCGAACGGTCTTCGACCGGACGACGAGGCGCTGTCCGGGGGAGACGGCGAAGTAGGCATCGGCCGCGTGTCCCACCTCGGACGCGGACACGCCGTACGAGTACGTGCCGTGTGCCGCCGGAGCCTGCGCCGGCTCTGGTGCCCCGGCGACGACGCCTTCCTGGGTGGCGACGTACTTCGACGGGCTCTTGGTCAGCGTCGCCGCGTCGCGACGCACGTACGAACAGCCGCCCAGCGCGAGCGCGGCGGCGAGGAGCACCAGCCCCGCGAGGAGTGTGGACTCCCTGGTCCGATGACGCTCCATGCGCATACCTCCTTCGGTCCGGCCGCGCGTGGCGGCCCCATGTGCGCGGACGCCCTCCGGCCCGAGAAGGGCAGAAGGGCGTCCGGTCATCGCATGCAGCGTCTCGCGGGTTCCCTACGCGTCCGTCTCGCGCTTCTTGAGCACTGTGGCGGCATACGCGCCGAGCGCCGCGCCGATCATTACCACCACGAAGAATGCGAGTAGGAGCGTGTTGAAGATGGGACTGGCGATGTTCGGAGTCACGGGCAGTTCACCTCCCGGATGTGCCCGTCGGGCTACCGGTTCGATTCTTCCCCACTCCCGCCGATGCTGTCAACGTGCCGGACGTTCCGCGTGCGATCGATACGACGCGTCCATTGCCTGGAAGGTTCGCGCGACGGGTGCTGTCCGACGGAGCCGAGTGGTGGCGGATGTGGCTCCGTGGGATACTGTCCCAAAATGTGTTGCAATGTGGGATGAAGTGGAGTAGGTTGGTCGCGATGTCAGGTTCGGGCTGCTAGTGGCCCATCGGAAGGTGGGGGGAGGCGGGATGTTCCTCGGCGAGTTCCAGCACACGCTGGACGCGAAGGGCCGCGTCTCGCTTCCGCGGAAGTTCCGCAACGAGCTCGAAGGACACCGCCTAGTCGTGGTCAAGGGCTTCGAGGGTTGCCTTCATGTGTACGCCGTCGAGCGTTACGAGGAGTTCGTCGGCAGACTCATGGGCCGCGATGACTTCGATCCGAAGTTCCGCAAGGTCCGCAGGTTCTTCACGTCGGGTGCGGTGGACGTGGAGATCGATGGCGCGGGACGGGTCATGCTCTCCTCCGCTCTCCGCGATTTCGCCGGTCTCTCTCGCGAGGTCTCCGTGAACGGCAACGGGGACCGAATCGAGATATGGGACGCGGAGCGGTTCTCCGCATACAACGGTGACACTACCGAGCACATCGAGGACGCTGCCAAGGAGCTCGCCGAGCTCGGCTTGCTCTAGGCCTTGACAATGGAATACCGGCACATCCCAGTTTTGCTGGCCGAGGTCACGCAGCACCTTTCGTTGCACCCTGGTTCCATCGTGGTCGACTGCACCTTGGGCGGGGCAGGACACGCGGACCGGATCTCACAGCTTATCTCGCCCACCGGACTTCTGGTGGGGATCGACAGAGACGACGCGGCACTCATCGCAGCAGCAGACACACTACGCCTCGGCCAGCAGACCCTTCTCCTCAAAGGGGACTTCGCCGATCTCGACCGGCTTCTGAGCGAGGCCGGTCTCGCGTACGCCGACGGATTCCTCTTCGATCTCGGTGTCTCCTCGTTCCAGCTCGACGAGGCCGACCGCGGCTTCACGTACCACGGTGACGCTCCTCTCGACATGCGGATGGACGTCACGCGCTCGCAGCTCACCGCGGCCGACATCGTCAACACGTACCCCGAGGACGAGATCGCCCGGATCATCCGGGAGTTCGGTGAGGAGCGGTGGGCCTCGCGCATCGCAGCATTCGTCGTAGCCGCGCGAGGCCGCCGCCCGCTCGTGACCGCCGCCGACCTGGTGGAGGCGATCAAGGCGGCCGTTCCCGCAGCGGCGAGGAGAGGCGGCGGTCATCCGGCCAGGCGAACGTTCCAGGCGCTTCGGATGGTCGTCAACCGCGAGCTCGAGTCGATCGAGGAGGGGGTGCGCGCGGCGGTGCGTTGGCTCGCCCCTGGCGGCCGGATCGTCGTGATCAGCTATCACTCGCTCGAGGACCGCCTAGTCAAGGGGCTGTTCGCCGAGTACGCGCAGGGATGCGTCTGTCCTCCCGGATTGCCGATCTGCCGGTGTGGGAGGTCTCCGGTACTCCGTGTGGTGACGAAACGACCCGTCGTACCGACGGCCGAGGAAGTCGCCCGGAACCCGCGGGCGCGCAGCGCGAAGCTGCGGGTCGCGCAGAAGGAATGAGTCGGCCGCTCAGGCGGTCTGAGACTTGGAGGAGGTGGAGGGGATGACGAGCACGCGCAGGAAGACGGCGTCGGAGGCCCGCTGGCGGGCCAGGTTCCGTGTATGGTCGGTCGTCCTCTTCCTCGTCACAGGTGTCGCTCTCGTGCGCGTCGCATGCGCCGCCGAGGCGGTCGAGGCCTCGATCGATGCGGCACGGATACGGGAGCGGATCCACGTCGAGCGTCTTGCGGCCGACCGTCTGCAGGCCGACATGAGTACGCTCATGGCACCTTCGAGGATACGCAGGATCGCAGGCGATACCCTCAAGATGCGCGATGCGGCACGCGTGCGTTTCATCACGGTCCCGGACCTCGACCGCGCGGCGGCCCCCCTCGTCGCCGCGAAGCCGCGGGCGGTCGAGCGAAGTCCCCGTTCCGCACGGCTCGTCTCGACCATCATGGACATGGCCGCCGGTGAGGCGCAGGTACTGCTTCTCGGCGATGTCGGCCTCGCCTCTGCGAAGTGACGCCGGCGGGCGCGAAGGCGAAGGAGGTCGGGATGCCGCGGCGAGGACGCGAGAAGGGTCCCGGCCGGTGCCCAGTCATGGCTTGGGGACTCTGTCTGCTCCTCGCAGTCGTCGCCGGCCGGCTCGTGTGGCTCCAGGCCGTCGCCGGACCCGCCTACGCCGCGATGGCGGAGCGGCAGCGCAGTTGCGACCTGACACTGTCGCCGCGACGCGGCACCATCCGCGATCGCGAAGGCGAGCCTCTCGCCGCCAACGTCCCAGCGACGACCATCTACGCGGTGCCGACCGACGTCATCGATCCCGAAGGCGTCGCGCGTGCGCTCGCCGCCGAACTCGGCGGGGCGCCGAGCGACTACCTCGCGAAGCTGAAGAAGAAGACGAACTTCGTGTACATAGCACGCAAGGTCGACGCGGGCGCGGCGATGCCCCTGCGCGACATGGAGCTCGCCGGCATCGGCTTCATCGAGGATTCGAAGCGGGTCTACCCCTCGGGTTCCCTCGCGTGCCAGGTGCTGGGATTCGTCGGCGTCGACGACAGCGGTCTCGCGGGGATCGAGAAGCAGTATGACGAGGTGATCGCAGGTACTCCGGGGCGTCTCATCGCGGAGCGCGACCCGTTCGGCCGGATCATCCCCGGCGGTGTCTCCAGCTCGTTGGAGCCCGTCGACGGGCGTGACATAACGCTCACGATCGACCGCGACATCCAGTACGCCGCCCAGATGGAGCTCCTGGCGGCAGTGAAGCGCTGGGGTGCGAAGGGCGGTTCCGTCGTGGTGATGGACCCGCGGGACGGCTCGATACTCGCGATGGCGTCCACGCCGGTCTTCGATCCGAACCGCTACGGGGAGGCCGACCCCAACGCGATGCGCAACCGTGGCGCCCAGGACGCCTTCGAGCCAGGCTCGACCATCAAGTCGCTCACGGCCGCGGCGGTCATAGACGCGGGCCTCTTCGGTCCCCAGAGCGCCTTCACCCTGCCGCCTACCCTTCGAGTGGCCGACCGGGTGATCCACGAGTCACATCCGCGCGGCACCGTCCGCTGGACGCTCGCGCAGATCGTGACGAACTCGAGCAACATCGGAGCCGTGAAGCTCGGCCTCGCGCTCGGGCCCAAGCGGCTCTACGGGTACTTCGAGCGCTTCGGCCTCACGGAGCGTACGGGTGTCGACTTCCCGGGAGAGTCGAAAGGACGGCTTCCCGAGCCGTCGGACTGGTCGGCCTCTTCCATCGGGAACATCCCGTTCGGCCAGGGGCTGTCGATGACCCCGCTGCAGCTCACGCGTGCGATGGCCGCCATCGCCAACGGCGGGCGACTCGTCACGCCTCACTTCCTGCTGTCGATGGGCTCCGGGGAAGGGGACCAGTCGACGTGGAAGTCGCGCAACGTGATGTCCGCGCGGACGGCGCTGACGACGACGGAGGTCCTCAAGCACGTCGTGGTCGAGGGCACCGGCAAGGCGGCGGCCGTGGCCGGGTACGAGGTCGCGGGGAAGACGGGGACCGCCCAGAAGGCGAGAGACGACGGCAGGGGCTACGCGAAAGGACGCTATGTGGCGTCGTTCACGGGCTACCTGCCCGCCGGCGACCCGCGCGTGCTCGTCACGGTCTTCATCGACCAGCCGTCCAGGGCGATCTACGGCGGCGCCGTGGCAGCCCCGAGCTTCAGTCGCATCGCGGCGTTCGCGGTCTCGCACCTCAAGGTGCCGCCGACGACGCCCGGCGGCGCTTCGCGCGCCGGTGTCGGTACGTTGACGGTACCCGCGGGCGCAGAGGTCTCGTCCGGGGTGCGTGGTAGCATGAGCGGGTCTACGAGCCATGATGAATGAAACCACCCTCACGCGACTGCTCGGCGACGCCCCCGCGACACTCGTGGCGGGCGAGGATGTCGCCGTGAGCGGTATCGCCTATCGGTCCGACGCCGTCCGCCCGGGCGACGTCTTCTTCTGCGTGCCGGGGTCGGTCCACGACGGACACGACTTCGCGGCCGATGCGGTGGCAAGGGGGGCGGTGGCCGTCGTCGCTCTTCGGCCGTTGCCCGGTCTGGGCGTGCCGACGCTTCTAGTCGATGACCCGCGCGTCGCGCTCGCGATCGCCTCGGCCCGTTTCTTCGGAGACCCGTCGTCGCGGTTCCGGCTCGTCGGCATCACCGGCACCAACGGGAAGACCACCACGGCGTACATCGTGGAGTCCATCCTTCGCGCCGCCGGACACGTCACCGGCCTCATCGGGACCGTCGAGACGCGCGTGGCCGGAGAGCGTGAGGGATCCGTGCGGACGACCCCCGAGTCCACGGACCTCCAGGGACTGTTCGCACGCATGGCGGACCGTGGGGTGACCGCGGGCGTCATGGAGGTCTCGAGCCACGCGCTCGATCTCCACCGTGTCGATCAGGTCCGCTTCGCCGTCGCGGCGTTCACCAATTTCTCACAGGACCATCTCGACTACCACGGCTCCATCGAGGAGTACTACACGGTCAAGCGCCGGTTGTTCACCGATATCGGCGCCGAGAGTGCGGTGGTCAACGTCGACGACGACAGGGGCGCTCTTCTCGCGAGAGGGATCTCAGCCGCATGGACCGTCGGCCGTTCCGACGCGGCCCGCGTAAGGGCTCGCGACGAGCGCCCAGAGCCGGCGTCGACCGTCTTCACACTACTCACGCCGCGAGGCACGCGCACCATCCGGCTTCCTCTCGCGGGCGCGTACAACGTCAGCAACGCGCTCGTCGCTGCAGGATGCGCTCTGGCTCTGGGCATCGGGATCGACGAGGTGGTGGACGGCATCGAGGGCGTCGAACAGGTGCCGGGCAGACTCGAGCGGGTCGACGCGGGCCAGCCTTTCACGGTCCTGGTGGACTACGCGCACACTCCCGACGCGCTCGACAAGGCCCTGAATGCGGTGCGTGCCGTGACGTCGGGCCGCGTGCTCGTCGTCTTCGGCTGTGGCGGCGATCGGGACCCTGAGAAGCGGCCGATGATGGGCGAGGCGGCCGGTTCAGCGGACGTCGCTTTCCTCACGAGCGACAACCCTCGTTCCGAGGACCCGCATGGCATCATCCTTCAGGTCGAGGAGGGGTTGCGCCGCCATGGCGGGAAGTACTTCGTCCAAGTCGACCGGCGCGCCGCGATAGCCGACGCCCTGCGTCTGGCCGAGCCGGGAGACACCGTGCTGATCGCGGGCAAAGGGCACGAGGACTACCAGATCTTCTCCGACCGCACTATCCACTTCGACGACCGGGAGGTCGCGCGCGAGGAGTTGAAGAGACTGTGCTGACGATAGCGGTCGGCGCGCTTCTCGACGTGGTGGACGGCGAACTCCTCGCGGGGTCCGCCGCGTCTGTGGTCAACGGCGTTGTCATAGACTCGCGCGACGCCGGACCCGGATGCGTGTTCGTCGCGCTTCCGGGCGAGCGCACGGACGGTCACGAGTATGCTGCGGCTGCGCTCGTGGCAGGAGCGAGAGCGCTCATCGTCACCCGCGACGGCGACGACCTTCGCGAAGCCATCGTCGCGTCGCGGCGCCACGACGTCGCGCTCGTACTCGTCGCCGATGGGCTCGATGCCCTTCAGCGACTCGCCGCGCACCACAGGGCGCGACTCACCTGCTCCGTCATCGGGATCACCGGCTCGACGGGGAAGACGACCACGAAGGATCTTCTCGCGGCCGCGCTGGGAGCCCGCTTGCGCGTCGTCGCGACGAAAGGGAACCGCAACAACGAGCTCGGTGTCCCGCTCACCGTGATGGACGCGGGAGCGGACACCGACGTCCTCGTCGTCGAGATGGCCATGCGCGGACCGGGACAGATCTCCAGGCTGTGCGCCATCGCGCGACCGACGATGGGGCTCGTCACGAACGTGGGCGTGAGCCACGTCGAGATCCTCGGCAGCGAGCAGGCGATCGCGGAGGCGAAGGGCGAGCTCGTCCGCGCGGTCCCAGCGGACGGACGCGTCTTCCTCAACGGGGACGATGCGTGGTCGGCGCACCTGGCTGCGAGCGCGGCCGCCCCCGTCACCTTCTATGGCACGGGTCCCGATGCCGACGTCCGCGTCGAGGACGTCAGCGTCTCCGAGGACGGGCGGCCGACGTTCTCGCTTGTCACAGCCGACGAGCGCGTCGAGGTCGCGCTCACCGTGCTCGGCCGACACAACGTCTACAACGCCGCGGCGGCTCTCGCAGTGGCTCGGGCCGTCGGGCTCACACTCGAAGAGGCGGCGGACGGACTCGCCGCGGCCGACATGACCGGCATGCGCATGGAGGTCTTCACGAGCGCGACGGGAGTCACGGTCGTCAACGACGCGTACAACGCGAACCCGGTCTCCATGCGCGCGGCTTTGCGCACCCTCGCGGACGTGCGTTCCGCCAGCCGGAGGATCGCCGTGCTCGGGGACATGGCCGAACTCGGTTCGCTCACCGAGCTCGCGCATTTCGGCATGGGCGAGGAGGTCACCGCTCTCGGTCTCGATGCTCTGGTGACTGTCGGGGCTCTGGCGCGGCGCATAGCGGACGGCGCTCTCGCGTCGGGAATGCCTGCGTCGGTCGTGAGGCCGTGCGTGACGGTCGAGGAGGCGTCGGAGGTACTCGACGACCTGTTGGAGGCCGGGGACGTGGTCCTCGTGAAGGCGTCGCGGGTCGTCGGCATCGAACGTGTGGTGGAGGGGATAATGGAGCCCCATGTTTAACCTATGGTCGGCCATCGGCCGCTACCCGACATACCAGGTCTTCGTGACCGCGGTCGTCTCGCTCGTCGCCTCGGGAGTCTTCTTCCCCGCTTGGATCCGAGTCGTGAGATACCGCAACCTCGGGCAGCAGGTGCGGGCAGACGGACCGCAGGGCCATCTCGTGAAGCAGGGGACGCCGACGATGGGTGGCGTGCTCATCCTTCTGGTCGTCGCAGGTACCTATCTGGGCATGGGGCGGTTCGGACGTCTCGGCCTGCTGGCTCTTGGCGCGACCCTCGCGTGCGGACTCCTCGGGTTCGTGGACGACTACGCGAAGGTGCTCAAGGAGCGCTCGCTCGGCTTGCGCCCTCGGGCGAAGATACTGTGGCAGGCGCTCATCGCGTTCGCGTTCGGCGTGCTCGCGGTGAACTGGGCGGGCTTGAGGACCGACGTCATGATCCCCCTGACTTCGCGAGACATCGATCTCGGCGTCCTCGCTTCGCACGTCGTGATAGGCGGATTCGACGTGGCGCTGCCATGGCTCTACATGGCGCTCATCTTCGGGATGATCATCTCGACCTCGAACACCGTGAACTTCACCGACGGCCTCGACGGTCTCGCGGCCGGCACGGTCACTCTCGTCGCCCTCGGGTACGCGGCGATCGCGTTCCGTCAGGACCACCTGGAGGTCGCCCTGCTCGCGGCGGCCATCGCCGGCTCCTGCATCGGTTTCCTTTGGTACAACAGCTATCCCGCCGACATCTTCATGGGAGACACGGGGTCCCTCGGTCTCGGCGCGGCGATCGCAGCGCTCGCGATCGTCACGAAGACCGAGCTCCTTCTCCCGCTCATCGGCGGCATATACGTCATCGAAGGGCTGTCGGTCATCCTGCAGATAGCTTCGTTCAAGCTGACCGGGAAGCGAGTCTTCAGGATGGCGCCCATACATCACCACTTCGAGATGATCGGCTGGTCCGAGACGAAGATCATGGTGAGGTTCTGGATCGTCACGGGCATCCTCGCGGGAGCCGGGTTCGCTCTCTACTTCGTCTCGTCGGTGAGGCGATGACGGTGGAGCCGAGAGGAAGGATCCTCGTGCTCGGCACGGGGACGGTGGGCGCCGCGGTCACGGCCTTCCTCGCCGAGGAACGACGTCGCGGGGCGGACGTCGAGGTGGTCGCGGCCGACGAGGCCGGGGACGAGGCCGCTCTCGCAAGGGCGGCGGCGCTCGAGGAGACCGGCGCGGAAGTGCTGACCGGCGTCAGCGCGGTGGAGGGTCCGTTCGACCTCGTGGTCGTGAGCCCGGGCATCTCTCCTCGGCAGCCGCTGATGGTCTCGGCGGCGGCGCTCGGCGTTCCGATGATCTCGGACATAGATCTTGCATACCGCTTCGCGCGCGCGCCGTTCGTCGCGGTGACCGGCACCAACGGCAAGACGACCGTGACGTGCCTGATCGGTCATCTATTGCGGGAGTCGGGTGTCGCGGCGGAACTCGTCGGCAACATCGGACGACCACCCATCAGTCTCGTGCGGGAGGCGGGTCCGGGAACGGTGCTCGTCGCGGAGGTCTCGTCGTTCCAGCTATCGACATCGTCGGCGTTCCATCCGCGTGTCGCCGTCCTCCTCAACGTGACACCCGACCATCTGGACTGGCACGGCACGCTCGAGGCGTACACGGCGGACAAGGGGAGGGTGTTCGACAACCTCACCTCCGCGGACCTGGCGGTACTGGACATGGACGACCCGGGCGCCGCGGCGTTCGAAGCCGGGCTGGTCTCGAGGGGACTTCGCATATGCCGTGTGAGCCTGAGGTCCGCGACCCCCGGCGGCGCGTGGCTCGAGGACGGGATGCTCGTCGTGGACCGGCTCACGGGACCGATGGAGCTGGTCCGGGCCGATGCGCTTCAGCTGCGGGGAGATCACAACCTGAGCAACGCACTCGCGGCCTGCGCCGTCGCGCTCGAGATGGGTGCCGACGCCGAGAGCGTGCGAGTCGGCCTTCGCTCCTTCGAGCCCATCGGACACCGGCTCGAGCCCGTCGGCGTCGTGGCGGGTGTCGAGTACATCGACGATTCGAAGGCGACCAACCCGGATGCCGTCATCAAGGCGCTCTCGGCGTTCGACGAGGGCGGTATCGTCCTGCTTCTGGGCGGACGCGGGAAAGGGACGGACCTCGGTCCGATGGCCGCCGCTGCCGCAGCGCGCTGTTCGGCCGTCATCACCTTCGGGGAGGCTCGCGAGGATCTGGCGGCCGCATTCGAGGGATCCCCGGTGAGGCGGCTTCTCGTTCGCGATAGCCTCCGCGACGCCGTCGACGCCGGCTACGAGATCGCTCGCCCAGGAGACGTCGTGCTGCTCTCGCCGGCATGCGCCTCCTTCGACGAGTTCGACGGCTATGCGGCGCGCGGACGTGCGTTCGGCGAGCGCGTCGCGTATCTGGCCGGGCAGTGGTGAAAGGCGTGAGCGTCGAGAGCGCCGCGAGGGGGATGACAGTACCCAGGTACCTGCTGCTCGCGTCCGTTCTGCTGCTGGCGCTCGGGGGTCTGGTCATGATCTACTCGGCCTCGTCGGTCTCCGACTACGTGAAGCTTCACGACAGCGCCTACCATCTCAAGCGCCAGGCGCTGTGGCTGCTGGGTGGTGCGGTGCTCGCGTGGGCGGTCTCGCGCATCGACTACCGCGCGATCTCCTCTTCGCGTTGGTTCGTCTACGGCGGATCGCTGGCGGGCCTGGTCGCGGTCTTCTTCGTAGGTGTGGAGAAGTACGGCGGCCGCAGATGGCTGTCGATCGGCCCCTTGGTCATCCAGCCGTCCGAGTACGCCAAGCTCGGCTGCCTTCTTCTCGTAGCTGCATGGGTCGTCGAGTGGCAGAGGGGCCGGCTGGCGACCAAGGACCTCTACGGACGTCTCTGTGTCGTCCTCGCGCCGGTGGTGGTCCTCGTCATGCTACAGCCCGACATGGGTACGACGCTCTCCATCCTCGCCGCCGTCTTCGTCGTGCTCGTCCTGGGACGACTGCCCGTGATCCAACTCGCCGCGATCTTCGGCGCCGGTGCCGTCGTCAGTGCGGGGCTCGTCGCCGTCGAACGGTACCGTTTCGCGCGTTTTCTCGCCTTCCTCGATCCATGGAAGGACCCTCTGGGCGGCGGATACCAGATCATCCAGGCCACCTATGCGTTCGGGTCCGGCCGGTTCTTCGGGGTCGGCCTCGGGATGTCGCGCCAGAAGTTCTTCTACCTGCCGGCGGCGCACACGGACTTCATCTTCGCCATCATCGGCGAGGAGCTGGGTCTTGCGGGCACGCTCGCTGTCGTGGCGGCGTTCGGAGTCTTCGCGTGTGCGGGTCTCCTCATCGCGATGCGCTGTCGCGACCCGTTCGGAAAGGTGCTCGCGGGTGGTCTGACGGCGACCATCGTGGTACAGGCGGTCATGAACATGGCGGCCGTCACCGGGCTGATGCCCGTCACCGGCATACCGCTGCCTCTCGTGAGTGCCGGCGGCTCCTCTATCACCTTCACGATGATGTGCGTCGGCATGGTACTGTCGGTCTCCCGATACGGCGCTCGCGGTCCGGTGCCGGTGAAGGCGGTCCGACACGAAGCGGAGGGCGGGAAGCGTGCGGTATCTGGTGAGCGGCGGCGGGACGGCTGGACACGTCCACCCCGCGCTGTCGGTGGCAGCGGAGCTGACCGCAGGCGGGCGTGACGAGGTCGCCTTCGTCGGGACTCCCGACGGCCCCGAGGCTCGACTCGCGCGCGAGGCCGGGCTCGAGTTCCTCCCGCTCGCCGCGCGCGGGTTCGACCGCTCGTCCCCGCTGAGTCTTCCCGTGGCGCTCGGTGTCCTCTTCGTGTCCACATGGCGTGCCGTCTCGATGCTGCGCCGCTTGAGGCCGAATGCCGTCGTGGGCTTCGGAGGATACGTGTGCTTGCCGCTCGGCCTGGCCGCGATCCTTACCCGCATACCCCTCGTCCTGCACGAGCAGAACTCTGTCCCCGGGCTCGCGAACCGCTTTCTCGCGCGATGGGCGAGAGCGGTCGCAGTGACGTATCGGGACACGGCGGCGGCGTTCCCGCGACGGACGAGGGTGGAAGTGACCGGGAACCCCGTGCGTCACGCGGTCCTGGGTGCGACGCGCGAGTCCGGCCGGGCGGTCATGGGACTCGCCGACGATGCGGTGGTCCTCCTCGTCTTCGGCGGCAGCAGGGGGGCCAGGCACCTCAATCAAGCCACTATCAACCTCTACCAGAGGCTTATGGAAGTGGACAGGTTGCAGGTGGTGCACGTTGCCGGTAGGATCGAAGCTGCCGCGGCGCGTGAGCGATTGGATGATGTGGCCGGAGGCCCGACACCGCGCTACCGGATCATCGACTACGCGGAAGACATGGGCTCGGCACTCGCTGCGGCGGACGTCGTGGTCGCTCGCGCCGGAGCGACGTCGTTGGCGGAGATCACCGCGATCGGGAGGGCGTCGCTGCTCGTGCCGTACCCGTTCGCCACCGGCGACCACCAGACCGGGAACGCCAGGGAGCTGGCCGAAGCCGGCGCGGCACACGTCGTCGCCGACGCGGCGTTGGACACGGATGCGTTCGCGGACGCCCTTTTCGACCTTCTCCTGGATGGATCCAGGCGAGCGGCGATGGCTTCCGCGTCACGGGCCCTGGCTCGGCCCCGAGCGGCGTGCGCCGTGGCGGACCTGGTCCGCGGCGCGAGGACGGAGGTTGAGGGTGGCTGAGCGCGTCTACGCGCATTTCATCGGTATCGGCGGAGCCGGGATGAGCGGCATCGCGCGCGTGCTCCACGAGCGCGGTGTAGGTGTCACGGGCTCGGACCTGAAGATGTCGCGGTACGCGCGGGCCCTCTCCGATGCGGGTGTCCTCGTCTCCATCGGCCACGACGCCCGGAACCTCGGTGACCCCGAGGTCGTCGTGGTCTCCTCCGCCATCCCGGAGACCAATCCCGAACTGGTCGAGGCGCGGCGGATTGGGTTGCCGGTATGGCAGCGGGCGAAGATGCTCGCGCATCTCGCCGGCGGGCGCCGGACCGTCGCCATCGCAGGCACGCACGGGAAGACGACGACGAGTTCGATGGTCGCCATGATGCTCTCACGCATGGGGCTGGACCCGACGTTCCTCATCGGGGGAGAGCTCAACGACATGGGCGGGAACGCCCGCAACGGCACCGGCGGGTACTACGTCGTCGAAGCCGACGAGTCGGACGGCTCCTTCCTGGAACTCGAGCCGTGGCTAGCGGTGGTGACGAACGTGGAAGCGGACCACCTCGACCACTACGGATCGATCGAGGAGATAGAGCGAACGTTCGGCGAGTTCCTGTCCAGGATCGTGCCTGGGGGCGTAGCCGTCGTCTGCGCGGATGACGAGCGGCTCATGCGCGTGGTCGCGGAGTCCGGCGTGCGAGCTCTAACGTACGGGCGCTCGCCGGTAGCGGACGTGCGTTGCGACGACACGCGTGCCGCGAGCGGGGAGTTCGCCGTCACATTCCCGGACGAGCAGTCCCTCGAGGCGCGCATCGCGATACCGGGCCGTCACAACGTCCTCAACGCGACGGCGGCCCTGGCCGTGGCCGACCATCTCGGTCTCGACGTCGTCGCGGCGGCGAAGACCCTCGCCGGGTTCAGTGGCGTGCGGCGCCGTTTCGAGCACGTGGGGAGCGTCGATGGTGTGGAGGTGGTGGACGATTATGCGCACCACCCGACGGAGGTGAAGGCGACCCTGGCGGCTGCGCGCACGGTCGGAAGCGATAGGGTGTGGGTGATCTTCCAGCCGCACCGCTACTCTCGCACCGCTGCGCTAGGACGAGCGTTCGGCTCCGCCTTCGGCGACGCCGACAGGATCGTGCTCATGGACGTCTACGGCGCTGGTGAGGCGCCGGTGCCCGGCGTGAGCGGCAAGACCGTGTTGGACGCGCTGCTCGAAGCCGATCCCACGTCTGCGGTGGCCTACTTCCCTCATCGCGGCGACGTCGAGCCGTACCTCGTCTCGCGCGTCCGTCCCGGGGACCTCGTCATCACCATGGGCGCTGGGGACGTGACGGCGATCGGCGGGGAACTCGTGCGCGCACTCGACGAGGCCCGGGCAGGGGTCGAGCGGACATGTCCGTAGCGCGTGCTCGCGAACGGCTCGCCGAGTCGTTCGCTGGGGAGATCCGCTCCGACGAGCCCATGTCACGGCACACGTCCTTCCGCATCGGCGGTCCTGCGTCGCTGTTCCTCTCGTGCGAGACGTACCGGGATCTCATCACAGCCGTGTGCGTGCTCGACGACGAGAAGGTCGATCGCCTCGTGGTCGGCAAGGGTACGAACCTCCTCGTGTCGGATCGTGGTTATCAGGGCGCCGTGCTGGCGCTCGGCCGCGAGTTCATGCGGCATTCGATCGACGGCGAGCACGTTCGAGCCGGCGCCGCGGCGATCCTGGCCGCGCTGGTTCAGGACGCGTACACGAAAGGGCTGGCGGGTCTCGAGTTCGGCGTGGGGATCCCCGGTACGTTCGGTGGCGCTCTTGCGATGAACGCCGGGGCCTCGAAGGACTGGATCGGGTCGATAGTCGAATCGGTGACCCTGTATGCGCCGGGCGAAGGGCTCCTTCTGCTCGGCGGCAGCGAGGTCGACTGGCGATACAGGGACAGCGGTCTTTCCAGGCGCGGTATCATCGTCGAGGGCGTCCTGCGGCTCGCCGAGGGCGACCCCGCGGCCATCAGGCGCGCGATGGACCGTGTATTCAAGCGCCGGACCGGTTCCCAGCCCATGGGGAAGCCGAGCGCGGGCAGCGTCTTCGTCAACCCGGACGGTGGGTCCGCCGGACGCCTCATCGAGGCGGCGGGGTGCAAGGGACTTCGGGTGGGCGGGGCGGCCGTGTCCGACGTGCACGCGAACTTCATCGTCAACGAAGGAGGTGCGACGGCCGCGGACGTGGCGGAGTTGATCCGCAGGGTCCGCGAGGCCGTCGGAGACGCGCATGGCATCGAGCTCCGACCGGAGATCAGATTCATCGGACCGTTCGGTGGGTCGTAGAAGCGTACGGATCCAACCGCAGCGGACCAGTCGGGCGCGCCAGGCGCCGATGGAGCCGCGACGCGCGGAGACTGCATCCGGACGTATCCGCAGCGATGAGACGCCCGCGGCGCGCGCGCGGCGCCTCGAGCGCGAGCGACGTGTCGCGCAAAGACGCCGTCAGACGCAGGTGCGTGCGGCATCGGCTTTGACCGTCCTGCTCATCGTCGCGGGCGGGACGGTCGCGCTCTATCGCTCGTCGGCGTTCCTCATCCGCCGGATCGACGTGACCGGCAACGCGCGCGTCACGGCCGAGCGGGTGCGTCGGCTGGCGGACGTCGAGCCAGGGGCGACCCTGCTACGTTTCCCCGGTCGGGCGGTCGAGAAGCGTATCGTCGCGGACGCTTGGGTCGCATCGGCCTTGGTGACCCGCGACTTCCCCGATACGCTGCACATCCGCGTGACCGAGCGCGTCCCGGTCGCCCTAGTGGACACGGGAGACACCTTCTGGGTCGTCGACAGGACGGGGATGGTCCTCGAGCGGCAATCGCCGGAGGCGACGAGCGCCCTGCCGGTCGTGCGCGATGTCGCGGGACTCGATCCGAAGGTCGGGCGCAGGATGTACACCGAGCCGCTCAGGAACGCTCTGACCGCCCTCGTCGGGGTCTCCGAGGATCTGCGTTCGATCGTGCGTGCCGTCTCGGCGCCGAGCATCGATCGGACGGCGCTGATCACGACGAACGGTGTCGAGATCTACGTAGGGGAGGCGAAGCAGATGCGCACGAAGGATTTCATCATCAGACGATTCCTTCGCGAGCAGAAGGCGACCGTCGTCTTCATCGACGTGCGGACCACGGAACGTCCGGTCTGGCGGGGACTCGGCAGCGGCCAGTGACCTGTTCGCCACGAGGGCCAGAAGGCATCGGAGCCTGCCCTTGCGCAACGGTTGTGTGTGGGTTAAGGTTTGTGCCAAGATTGACGGTTTCAGACAAGCATCAATCTTAACTTGAGGGTTATTCGCAGTATGCCGTTGTCGTTCCTATGCGGGTC
Source organism: Coriobacteriia bacterium (assembly GCA_041658765.1). NCBI lineage: Bacteria > Bacillati > Actinomycetota > Coriobacteriia > Coriobacteriia bacterium. Next base: position 247,260 of record JBAZZO010000001.1, read on the forward strand.
GTGCGGGGAGGCGAACATGGTCGAGACAGGTGCCAATTACCTTGCCGTGATCAAGGTGGTCGGGGTAGGAGGCGGCGGAACGAACGCCGTGAACCGCATGGTCGAGGCGGGTGTGAAGGGTGTCGAGTTCATCGCCGTCAACACGGACGCTCAGGCGCTGCTCATGTCCGATGCGGACTACAAGGTCCACATCGGGATCAACCTGACCAAGGGACTCGGTGCGGGAGCTGATCCCGACGTGGGATACCAGGCTGCGGAAGAGAGCCGAGCAGAGATCAAGGAAGCTCTCCAGGGCGCCGACATGGTCTTCATCACAGCTGGCGAAGGTGGTGGGACCGGTACTGGTGGCGCTCCCATCATCGCCGAGGTGGCCAAGCAGGACATCGGCGCGCTCACGGTCGGCGTCGTGACGCGTCCGTTCGCGTTCGAGGGTCGCAAACGGGCGATCGTCGCGGACGAGGGGATCAAGCGTCTACGTGACATGGTCGACACGCTGATCATCATCCCGAACGACCGCCTGCTGCAGGTCGCGGAGAAGAAGACATCGATCCTCGACGCGTTCCGGATAGCCGACGACGTGCTGCGTCAGGGCGTGCAGGGCATCACTGACCTCATCACCGTGCCCGGACTGATCAACCTCGACTTCGCCGACGTCCGCACGATCATGGCCGACGCAGGCACGGCGCTGATGGGCATCGGGATCGCCACAGGCGACAACCGGGCCAACGAGGCGGCGAAGGCGGCCATCTCGAGCCCTCTGCTGGAGAGCAGCATCGAAGGGGCGCAGGGCGTCCTTCTCTCCATCGCGGGCGGCTCGGACCTCGGTCTCTTCGAGGTCAACGAAGCGGCGGAGGTCGTGGCCGCCGCCGCGCACCCGGAGGCGAACATCATATTCGGCGCCGTCATCGACGACTCGATGGCGGAGTCGATCAGGGTGACGGTCATCGCGACCGGCTTCGCCGGGAAGCGCAAGCAGGAGGCTATCCAGTTCGAGGAGTCGAGCACGTCCGTGCCGACCTTCGAGCCGCTGCCCGAGGACGAACTCGACATCCCCGCGTTCCTGAAGCGGCGTTCCGTGTAGTCAATGCCGCCCGCGTCAAGCTGCGGGCGACCGGCTGTGGGCCGGGGGGCGGCGACGGATGAGACCTCGACCGCCTCCCGGCCTCATTCTGTCCGGACCCCGGGATCGAACAGGCCCGTCCCTTGCGGGGCGGGCCTGCGTCGTGCAGTCGAGGGAAGCGGCTACTCCACCGGAGGAGCAGGTGGCGAAGGTGGAGCGGGCGGTGCGGGAGGCGCTTCAGGCGCCGGAGGAGCAGGCGGTGCCGGAGGAGCGTACGCCGCTGGAGCCGGAGGAGCGTACGCAGCGGGAGCGGCATAGCCCGGTGGCGCCGGCGGAGGCGTCGTTCCGCGCTTCACCTTGCGGTAGACCATGAAGTAGTAGAAGACCGTCGCGATGTTCAGGAAGACCATCAGGAGCACCCAGATGATCTTGCTGTTCCCGCTCGAACCGGGGTATTCCCACTCTTGGCGGCTCAGGGCGTCGACGAGCATCCATATCCAGAGCACGAAGTACGCGAGCCCAAGCAGGCTGAGGAGCCCCATGCACACGAGCGTGAACATCGCCGCACCCGCACCGGCGGCGTCCGTGGACGTGTCGGCGAGGGCAGGTGACGCTGCGAGGAGCGTGGCGGCGCACACGGCACCGGCTACGGCTCCCGAGAAGGACCGCTTCATCGAGTCACCCCCTTATGCTCGCGGTCAGGACGTCCACCGTAAGCTGCGACGGACGTCCCCTCGGTGCCAGTGTGAACGAGAGAGCTTATAGTTGCCAGCAGTGGCGGGTTGTGAGGGGGATCTGATGGCCGGTCGATCGGGCCCGAGGCTCGTTCGAATGGAGCATGAAGGGGTCGCGTGGCACGAGGACCCCGCGATGCGCGCCCGCGGCGTCGTCATCGCCTTCTCCGAGCGGACCGGGGGTGTCAGCGTCGCGCCGTACGCCTCGCTCGACCTCGCGGCGCACGTGGGCGATGTCGCCGAGCGGGTGGACGAGAACCGCTCCCGCCTGCTCGACGCGCTCGGGATCGGCGCGATGTCCGCGCATCTCACCACTGCCGAACAGGTGCACGGCGCTCGCGTCGCCGAGATCGAACCGCGGGCGGCGGGCGCGGGTGCTTCCGCCACCCGAGGATCGCCCCCGATAGCCGGGGCCGACGCGCTCACCACGACCGAGGTGGGCATTCCACTCATGCTCCTCTTCGCCGACTGCGTGCCTCTCGTCCTCGTCGTCCCGGGGCCGCGTCCGGCTGTCGCCGTGGTCCACGCCGGATGGCGCGGCGCCCTCGCCGGCATCGCCGGGAACGCGGTTCGCGTCCTCGCGGGGAGCTCGGATCGCCCGGTCCAGGACATCATCGCGTACGTTGGCGCGCACATCGGATCGTGCTGCTACGAGGTCGGTGAGGACGTGCTATCGCGTTTCACGAATCGGTCTGCTAACATGGCCGCGGCCGTGGCCGGGGATCGTCTCGACCTGGGCGCGGCGGTGTCCGAGGATCTCGCGAAGGCCGGAGTGTCGATGGACCGACAGTGCCACCTCGGGGTGTGCACGGCACAGACGACCGACCGCTATTTCTCGTATCGCGCCGAAGGCGTCACCGGACGCCACGGCGCGCTCGCGGTCATCCTCGGAGACGCCTGATGTCCCTTAGGCGCCTCGGTACCGCGCTCCTCTTGACGGTCGCAGTCCCGCTCCTGTTAGCAGCCGGGGGCTGCCGTTCGGGCAGGGATTCCTCCCACATCCTGACGGTCACGGGCTCCACGACCATCCTACCGATCGCGGAGATAGCGGGGGAGATGTTCGCCGAGGAGCACCCCGGGGACCGCGTCCTAGTCTCCGGCGTGGGATCCTCGGCGGGGATCGAGAGCGTCGCGGGTGGTTCGAGCGACATCGGCACCTCTTCGCGAGACCTCAAGCCGGAGGAAGCGAGCCTGGGTCTCGTCGACACCCCGATCGCGTACGACGCCATCGCGGTGATCGTCAACGAGTCCAACCCGGTCGATGCCCTCACGATGGAGCAGGTCCGAAGCATCTTCGAGGGTAGAGTGCGCAACTGGCGCGAGGTCGGCGGACCCGATATGCCGATCGGTCTCGTCAATCGCGATGAGGCATCGGGTACGCGCGAGGCCTTCTTCAAGATCGCGCTCAAGGAGCAGCCGTTCGATCCTGCCGCGGCTGTGCTGCCGGGTACCGGACAGGTCCGCGCGGTGGTGGCCGGCTCCAAGGGCGCCGTCGGATACATCAGCTACGGCTTCGTGGACGAGACGGTGAAGGCCGTCTCCATCGACGGTGTCGTGCCCTCGCCGGAGACGGTCGCGGACAAGAGGTACCCGATATCGCGAATGCTCCACATGCTGACTAAGGGCGAGCCGATAGGCATCGCGAAGGAATTCATCGATTTCCTGCTCGCACAACCCGTGCAGGACGGCGTCATCCCGAAGGCCGGATTCATCCCGATCCGGGGTGCGTCCTCGTGAGCGCCGACGGCGGGGAGCTGCGCCGCGTCTCGGCGGCGACGCACGCCCGTGAGCGCACGCTGCGCTACATCTTCTTCTCGTGCGCCTTCGTCGCCGTCGCGGGCGTCTTCCTCATCTTCGCCTTCGTCGGCTACCGGGGCTGGCCGATCTTCGCGAAGGTGGGTCTCGGCGCGTTCCTCACCGGGCGTGTCTGGCATCCTACGCAGGGAAGCTTCGGGATACTCCCGCTGCTGTTCGGATCCTTCGCCGGCACCCTCGGCGCGCTCGCTCTCGGCACGCCGCTCGCGCTGGGCGCGGCGGTCTTCCTCTCGGAGGTCGCCGGTCCGGGCGTGCGCCGGTGGGTCCGGCCCGCCGTCGAGCTTCTCGCCGGGATCCCGTCGGTCGTCTACGGCTTCTTCGGGATCATCATCCTGAGACCCGTGATCGCCAGGATGACCGGCGGTCTCGGCTTCGGGCTGCTGCCCGTATGGATCATCCTCGGGATCATGATCGTCCCCACCATCGCCACCATCTCGGAGGATGCGCTGCGCTGCCTGCCTCCCGGCATCCGAGAGGCGAGCTACGCGATGGGCGCGACGAAGTGGCAGACCATCTACAAGGTCTTGTTGCCCGCGGCGAGGATCGGCATCATCGACGCGGTCATCCTCGGGATGGGACGCGCGATAGGCGAGACGATGGCGGTACTGATGGTCGCCGGCAACGCGCCGGTCATCCCCGACGGCATCGCGCGGCCGTTCTCCACCTTGACGTCGACGATCGTGCTCGACATGCCTTATGCCTCGGGCGACCACCGCACGGCGCTGTTCGGGATGGCGATCATCCTGTTCGCGTTGTCGATGGGCTTCGTCGCGGCGGTGCGGATCGTCTCGCGGATCGGGGGTGAGGCGTGAACAGGCGCCTGACCAACGCGATCGCGATCGGCGTGCTCTGGCTCGCCGCGCTCTCGACCGTGCTCATCCTCGGGACGATCCTCGGTTACATCGTGATCAACGGCATCGGCTCTCTGACGCCCCGATTCGTGTTCACAGCACCGCGCGGTGTGAACGCGGAGGGCGGCATCGGCCCGACCATCGTCGCGACACTGTACGTCTCCAGCCTCGCGATGCTCATCGTCGCGCCGGTGGCGATACTGGCGGCCGTCTACCTGGCGGAGTACGCGGCGCAGGGGCGTCTCGTGCGCGTCATCCGGTTCGCGGCGGACTCGCTCGCGTCCGTACCCTCGATAGTCATGGGCCTCTTCGGCCTCGCGCTCTTCGTCGAGGGTCTCGGTCTCGGGTTCTCGGTGCTCTCCGGAGCCCTGGCGCTGTCGATCCTCATGCTCCCGATCGTCATGCGCACCACCGAGGAGGCGATCCGCTCGGTCCCGAAGTACATCCGCTGGGGCTCGTACGGGCTGGGCGCGACGAAGTGGCAGACGGTGAGCCGCGTCGTCCTGCCCTCGGCGCTTCCGCGCATCATCACGGGCATCATCCTGGCGACCGGACGCGCCGCGGGCGAGACGGCCGTGGTCATCTTCACCATGGGCACCGCTCTGAACCTGCCGCTGTCGCCGCTGTCGCCCGGCCGCTCGATGCCCGTGCACCTGATGATCCTGTCGATGGAGGGCATCAACCTCCCGAGCGCGTACGGCACCGCGCTGCTCCTCGTGCTGATGATCCTCGCCTTCAATCTGGCCGCCAGGCTCGTAGTCCGCAAGAACAGGAGGATGCAGGGATGAGCGAGACAGACTCGTCAGCCCTCGTCGACGCGCGCTTCCCCGGTCCCGAGAAGCTGTCCGTCCGCGATCTCGAGTTCTTCTACGGTGACTTCCACGCGCTCACGCGCATCACCGTGGGGATCAAGGCGAACGCCGTGACCGCATGCATCGGCCCCTCCGGCTGCGGCAAGTCGACGTTCCTGCGCGCCTTCAACCGGATGAACGACCTCATCCCCGGGACGCGGGTCGCGGGAAAAGTCCGCCTCGACGGCGAGGACATCTATGCGCCCGGGGTCGACCCTGTCGACCTGCGCCGCCGCGTCGGGATGATCTTCCAGCAGCCGAATCCCTTCCCGATGTCCATCTACGACAACGTCGCGTACGGGCCGCGCCTGCACGGCGTGCGGCGCAAGTCCGAGCTCGACGACGTCGTGCGCACGTCGCTCGAGCGAGCGAACGTGTGGAAGGAGGTCAAGGACATCCTCGGGCGAGGCGGGCTCACACTCTCCGGCGGCCAGCAGCAGAGGTTGTGCATCGCGCGTGTGCTGGCGGTCCAGCCCGAGGTGCTGCTCATGGACGAGCCCTGCTCGGCCATCGATCCCACGAGTGTCCAGAAGATCGAGGACCTCATGGCCGAGCTCAAGGACGGGTACACGATCATCATCGTCACCCACAACATGCAGCAGGCGGCGCGCGTCAGCGACTACACGGCTTTCTTCCTGCAGGAGGAGATCGGGAAGGCGGCGGAGCTCATCGAGTTCGACCGGACGGCGAACATCTTCACGAGCCCGAAGGACCGCCGGACCGAGGACTACATCACCGGCCGGTTCGGCTAGGCCACGGCGTCGGAGGCCATCCGACGCGTGGTATCATGGGCGACACCCATCACTGAGGAGCGGGTATGCGCGAGGTCTTCCGCAAGGAACTCAAGGAGCTCAAGGCGGAGGTGCTGTCGATCGGTCGTCTCGTCCGCGAGACGACCAAGGACGCGGTGCGCGCGCTCGTCGAAGGCGATCTCGACGCCGCGGAGGTCGTGATCGCGGGCGACGACGAGATCGACCGGCGCACACTCGGCGTCGAGGAGCACGCCCTCGAGATCATCGCCACGCAGTTCCCGGTCGCGCGCGACCTGCGCCTGCTCCACACGCTCACCTTCATCGCCATGCACCTCGAGCGGATGGGGGATCTTGGCGTCAACATCGCGAAGGCGGCGCGGCGCACGGCCTCCCGGCACGGTCCCCAGACCCTCTACGACCTCATACAGGCGCAGGGCAACCTCGTGCACCGTGTGCTGGAAGCAACGCTCGAAGCGTTCGAGAAGAACGACCTGGAGCTCGCGCGCAAGCTCGAGGACCTCGACGAGCCGATCGACCACCTCTTCAAGCAGTTCTTCCGCGAACTGGCACGGCTGCAGGACGAAGAGGACATCGAGTGGGCCAGCTCGATGGTGCTGGCGGCGCGATACCTCGAGCGCATAGCCGACAACGCCGTGGACATCGGGGAGCGTATCGCGTTCCTCGTCACGGGAGACTTCGAGGCGCTCTCGGAGCCGCGGCCGGATCAGAAGAGGTAGCCCGATATGAGCGCCGTCGCCGAGCGGCTTCGTTCGGTGCGCCGTCAGGTCGCGGATGCGGCCGACATCGCCGGTCGGGATCCCGCGCGCGTCACGATAGTGGCGGTCGCGAAGACCGTCGGCGTCGTGGAGGTCCGCAACGCCGTCGTGGCCGGATGCAGGGACTTCGGAGAGAACAGGGTGCAGGAGTTCCTCGCCAAGCGCGCGCTCTTCCCCGACGAGCGATGGCACTTCATCGGCAGCCTGCAGACGAACAAGGTCAAGGACGTCGCCGGCAGGGCGACTCTCATCCACTCGATCGACAGTCTTCGCCTGTTGGAGCATGTCGACAGGCACGCGGCCGAGGCCGGCGCAGTCCAGCAGGTCCTCCTGCAGGTGAACGTCTCGGGGGAGCCGACGAAGCACGGTCTTGCCCCCGACGAGGTCGAGGACGTGCTGCTCGCCTCGGGTGACCTCGACAACGTCCTCGTGAAAGGCCTCATGACGATGGCGCCGCTCGGAAGGCCGGAAGAGGCCCGATGGGTCTTCCGTCGGCTCGCCGACCTCTTTGCCGGATTCCGCGACATGCGCTTCAATGGAGTCGACCTCACGGAACTCTCGATGGGGATGACGAACGATTTCCGTGTCGCGGTCGAGGAGGGTGCGACGATCGTCCGGATCGGAAGGGCGATATTCGGCCGATGAACCGAGTCGGACCGGCACGAGGGACCGAGGAGCACCACGTGAGCCTGTGGCAGTCGATGAAGGCGCGTCTGGGCCTGTCCGACGAGTACGACGAGTCCTTCGAGGACGAATACGACGACGAGCCCGGCGAGGAGGCCCCCGTCGCGTACCGCAGTCCCTATTCCGACCCTCTGACCATCCGCAGGGTCGACCGCGAGCCGGACGTCGCCCGCGCCCGCGAGGCCGCAGTGCATCGCAGCGCGCGAGACGGTTCCCCTCAGGTGAGGATGTACATCTCGGAGCCCCGGTCCTTCTCCGAGGCACAGTCGATCGCGGACAAGTTCAAGCAGGAGGTGCCGGTCATCCTGAACCTGACCGGGACCGATTCGGACCTGGCGAAGCGTTTCATCGACTTCGCGTCGGGATTGACGTACGGATGCGACGGAGGTCTTCAGCGCGTCGCGGACAGGGTGTTCATGCTCTCGCCGCGCAACGTCGACGTCTCGGCCGAGGACCGTCGCCGTCTGAAGGACACGGGCCTTTTCGGTCTCGACATCTGAGGCTCGTCCGCACACCGAGAGGAAGGCGCGTCCCCCGCATGGATCGTATCCCGCGCATCGCCGTCATCGGGGGCGGCCGTATGGGAGAGGCTATCGTCGCCGGCTGGCTCGCGGCCGGTCGCGCCGATGCCGGCTCGATCACGGTCGCCGAGCCCGACGCCGCGCGCCGCGAGGTCCTGCAAGACACGCACGGAGTCGCCTGTGTGGCCGACGCCGCTTCGGCGGTCTCGGGCGCCGGGATCGTCGTGTTGGCCGTGAAGCCGCAAGTGCTCGACGCGGTCGTGGACTCCCTTGCTGGGGCCCTCGCGTCCGACGCGGTCGTCGTCTCCATCGCCGCGGGCGCGACGCTCGCCCGCCTGGCGGCGCGTCTGACCGAGGGCCAGCCTCTCGTCCGCGTCATGCCGAACACCCCCGCGATGGTCGGTCGGGGGATGAGCGTGGTCAGCGGCGGGCCCGACGCGACTCCCGAGCAGGTCACCTTCGTGTGCGGCCTCTTCGCCGCGCTCGGCGACGCCATCGTCCTCGACGAGCGCCATCAGGACGCAGCCACCGCGATATCGGGTTCGGGTCCAGCGTACGTCGCCACATTCATCGACGCCCTGGCGCGCGCGGGCGTGCGCCAGGGTCTCCCCCGCGATGTCGCCCAATCGCTCGCGGTCGCAACCGTCGCGGGCACTGCGGAGCTCCTGGCGCGGACCGGGATGCATCCGGAAGAGCTCGTGGACGCGGTGTGCAGTCCGGGCGGGACGACCATCGCCGCACTCGAGGCGTTCGAGGCCCGCGGCTTCCGCGCTGCGGTCGCCGCAGGCGTCGCAGCGGCGGTCTCGCGCGCCAAGGAGCTGGGGTCGTGATCGGTGCGCTGTCCGTCAGGGGCATCCTGGGGTCCGTCATCGAGTTCTACACGCTGCTCGTCTTCGCGTACGTGATCCTCTCGTGGTTCCCGTCGCGCTCCGGCATCTTCTTCGACGTCTACCACGTGCTCGCACAGGTCTGCGAGCCGTACCTCGGTCTGTTCCGGCGCATCATGCCGAGCACCGGAGGGATCGATTTCTCGCCGCTCGTCGCCATCCTCGTGCTCCAATACGTGCTGAGCCCGGTCATCTTCGCTATCCTAGGGATGGCAGGGCTGTGAGGGAGGACCAGAGATGAAGCTCACCCCGCTCGACATCCACCATAAGGAGTTCCGTCACTCCATCCGCGGATACCACGAGGAGGAGGTCGATCAGTTTCTCGACCAGGTCGCGGACGAGTTCGAGCGGCTCTTCAAGGAGAACATCGAGCTCGCCGAGCGTATCGAGGCGGCGAGCGCGGTCGTGAAGTCCTACGAGGACATGAAGGAGACGCTCAACAACACCCTTCTCCAGGCGCAGCGCTCCGCCGAGGAGATCATCGCCAAGGCTCAGAAGGAGGCCGACCTGGTCCTGCGCGACGCCGAGGTGAAGGCCAAGGAGGTCATCCACCAGGCGCTGTCGGACAAGCAGAAGGCTTCCGCCGAGCTCCTGCGCATCAAGCAAGCCGAAGAGGAGTTCCGCGGTCGCTTCAAGTCGCTGCTCGACCAGCATCTGCGCAGCATCGGGGAGATCGGCCTTCCCGAGGACGTCATGCTCCTCACGGCCGAGTCCGGCGGAGAGACGCTCGTCGAGGCGCAGGTGGCTCCCGAGACCGTGGCCCGGATCGTCGAGGAGCAGCCCCTCGTCACGGAGCCCGTTCCCGTTCCCGCTCCCGCTCCCGCCGCGGTGGTTCCCGAGCCGATCCAGGTCCCCGAGCCCGCGGACGATGCTCTCGACGTCGCCTCGGTCTTTGGCGACGAGCCCGTCGCGACCGTGGCGGAGCCGCTGTTCGAGGACGTTCCCGCTTCCGGATTCGTCACGAGTCTGCAGCTCGGCGAGATCACGCCGCCCGACCTCGGCCCAGAAGAACCGACGTTCTCCGAGCCCGAGGAGTTCGTGATGCCGTCGTTCGGCTCTCTCGGAGAGCGCGATGACGACGTCGAGATCGAGGAGATCGACTAGCGGGTGTCCGCCCGCATCGCCGTCGTCGTGACGCCGCGCGCCCATCGTGACGAGGTAGTGGGCTTCGTGGGCGACGAACTCGCCGTCCGAGTGAGGGTCCCGCCGGAGGACGGCAAGGCCAACGCCGCGGTCTGTCGCGCGGTGGCCGAGTCCCTCGGCGTACCGAAGAGCGCAGTGCGTGTCGTGCGCGGTGCGGGGTCGAGGCACAAGACACTCGAGGTGGACGGCCTCGACGAGGCCGGGATCCGTGCGGCGTTCCCTTCGCCCCCGGTCGATCCCGCGGTTTGACCCTCGACACGGCCCTGGACTACCCTTATGCGCACATCGTGACAGGCGACGACGAGGACGAGTAGGCGGGTCGCGGCCCGGACAGCGAGCGGGGACAGTGCAAGCCCGCAGGTGGCGGACCTCGTCCGAAGATCCCCTCATCAGCCTCGGACCGAACGGCGCTTGAGCGCCCAGTAGGCTCCGACGGGAGCTCCCGTTATCGGGCGACCGAGTGGCGCGCAGGGTCGAGAAGGCCTCGCGCAAGCTGGGTGGTACCGCGGAGCGGCATGCGAGCGCGCTTCGTCCCGGCGGGTGTGGACGAGCGCGCTTTTTCGCGCCCTGGAGTAGTGCGAGCACGAGAGGGATGAGATGGCCGAGCAGCCGGACTACAAGCAGACGATGAACCTCCCGAGCACGGACTTCCCCATGCGGGCCGACCTCGCCCGGCGGGAGCCGGAGTCGCTCGCGTTCTGGGACGAGATCGACGTCTACCGCAAGAGCCTCGAGCGCAACGCGGGCGGACCGGTCTTCATACTCCACGACGGTCCTCCGTACGCGAACGGCCACATCCACATGGGCACCGCCTTCAACAAGGTCTTCAAGGACCTCGTGGTCAAGTACAAGACGATGCGCGGCTTCTTCGCCCCCTACGTGCCCGGCTGGGACTGCCACGGTCAGCCGATCGAGCACATGGTCGAGAAGGAGCTGGGCCCCGAGAGGATGAAGAACACCTCGCAGTCGGAGGTCCGGCGACTCTGCCGCGAGCACGCGATGCGGTTCGTGGCCGTGCAGGCCGACGAGTTCCGCCGGTTGGGAGTGCGCGGCGACTTCGAGGACCCCTACCTGACCCTCGACCCGTCCTACGAGGCCGGTGACGTGCGCGTCTTCAAGTCGATGTACGACAAGGGCATGGTCTACAAGGGCCGCAAGCCGATCCACTGGTGTGTCCGATGCCGGACCGCCCTGGCCGAGGCCGAGATCGAGTACTCGGACGACGTGAGCGACAGCATCTACGTGAAGTTCCGGATGACCGAGATACCCGGGTCGTTGCGGGCTGGCGCGGAGCCGGTCTCCATCCTGATCTGGACGACGACTCCATGGACGCTGCCGGCGAACGTCGCGGTGACGCTCGCTCAGGACGCGCCCTACGTCGGCGTGCGCGTCTCGGGTGAGGTCCTGATCGTCGCCGAGGCGCTCGTCGAAGCCGTCGCGAGTACGGCCGGGTGGGAGTCGTGGGAGCTGGTGAAGGGCACCGACGGTTCCGTTGTCCGGGCTTCCGGTTCGCAGTTCGAGGGTCTGCATTACGAGCACCCCGTTCATCCGGGCGTCATGGGGGTCTTCGTCACCGGGGAACACGTCGACCTGTCGACGGGCACGGGCGCCGTCCACACCGCGCCCGGCCATGGCGAAGAGGACTACCTCGTGGGCCAGAGCTACGGTCTGCCGTCGCCGATGCCCGTCGACGACGACGGAGTGTTCGACGAGGGCGGCGGCCCGTTCGCGGGGATGAAGGTCTCGGAAGCCAACCCGGTGATCGTCGACTGGCTGGCCGAGCGTGGCACGCTCGCGGCCGCGGGGAAGACCAACCACTCCTACCCCCACTGCTGGCGCTGCAAGCAGCCCGTGATCTTCCGAGCGACCGAGCAGTGGTTCGTCTCGATGGACACGGCCGCAGAGGGTGTTCGCCCGCTGCGCGAGAGCGCGATGGAGGCGATCTCGGGCGTCGAATGGATCCCCGGCTGGTCGATCAACCGCATGTCCGGCATGGTCGGCGACCGTCCCGACTGGTGCATCAGCCGCCAGCGGGCCTGGGGCGTGCCCATCCCGGTGTTCACGTGCGTTGCATGCGGCGAGACGGTGGCCACGGACGAGACGTTCGATGCGGTGGAGCGCCTGTTCGCGACCGAGGGCGCGGACGCGTGGTTCGCGAAGGACCCGAGCGAGTACCTCCCCTCGAGCGTCGTCTGCCCCCGCTGTGGCGGGAGTGCGCTCAAGCCCGAGGACGACATCGTCGACGTGTGGTTCGAGTCCGGCGTCTCGCACACGAGCGTGCTCGACGCGCGCGAGGGACTGCGGCGTCCCGCGGACCTCTACCTCGAGGGCTCCGACCAGCACAGGGGCTGGTTCCAGTCCGCCCTGCTCACCAGTGTCGGCGCGTACGGTACCGCGCCGTACTCCAAGGTCCTCACGCACGGCTTCATCGTGGACGGCGACGGCCGCAAGATGTCGAAGTCGATGGGCAACGTCGTCTCGCCGCTCGATGTCGTGGCCGCGTCCGGCGCCGACGTGGTACGCCTCTGGGCGGCGTCGGCCGACTACGGTCAGGACATCGGGGTCTCCGACGAGATCCTGTCGCGCACCAGCGAAGCGTACCGGCGCATCCGCAACACGTTCCGCTTCCTGCTGGGCAACCTCGCCGAGTGGGAGCCGGGAAGGGCCGTGGCTTGGGAGGACATGCCGGAGCTCGACCGTTGGGCGATGTCGCGTCTCTCGGCGGTGGTCGAGGACGTCACCCGCTTCTACGACGACTGGCAGTTCCATCGCGTCTTCCACGCGGTGTATGGATACTGCACGACGGACCTCTCCTCGTTCTACATGGATGTCATCAAGGACCGTCTCTACTCGGATGGAGCCGATTCGCTCTCGAGGCGCAGCGCTCAGACCGTGCTCGCAGCCGTGCTCGGAGCCCTGGTGCGTCTCACGGCGCCGATCCTCACCTTCACGTGCGAGGAGGTCTGGCGCTTCATGCCCGAGTCCTTGCGGGACGCGGAGTCCGTGCAGCTGACCGGATGGCCGCGGATCGCGGTCGACGAGTCCGAGTCCGCGGCGTTGATCGCCGACTACGCCGAGGTGCTCGCGGTCCGCGATGACGTCATGCGCGCGCTCGAGGAGCGCAGGGCGTCGAAGGAGTTCACGAAGTCCCAGGAGACGCGGGTAGTCATAGGCGCGCCGGCGCCACTCGCGTCCGTCCTCGCCGCCCGCGAGGATCTCGGGGATGTTTTCCTGGCCTCGCACGCGGAAGTCGTCGCGGACGCTCCTGCGCCCGACGGTGCGGTCCCCGGCTCGGCGGAAGGCGTCTGGATCCTCGTCCAGGCGGCCGAAGGCCGGAGGTGTCCGCGCTGCTGGAACTGGCGCGAGGACATCGGCGGGGATGCGAAGCATCCCGACCTGTGCGGCCGTTGTGCGGAGGTCGTCAGCGCCCTGATGGTATAATCATGGGGTATGACGGAGCATGACGCGGCGCCCCGACCCGGGGCGTCGTCTGCGAGATACACCACGGAGGCATCGACGATGCATGCGAAGACGCTCGCCGGCTTCAAGTCGCTGCTCGAGGCCGAGCGCGACCGGCTCATCGCCGAGGTCGAGGAGTACGAACTCGAGGGCCAGGAGAACCTCTCCGACGCGAGCGGTGAGAACAACTATCGCGACCATATGGCGGACCAGGGCACCGCGACCTTCGTCCGGGAGATCGACATGACCATCGTCGACAGCGCTCGCGAGCGTCTGGCGCAGACCCAGCGGGCGCTGGAGAGGCTCGAAGCCGGCGGCTACGGTGTCTGCCTGCGCTGCGGAGAACGGATCGCCGAGTCCCGGCTCGAGGCCGTTCCCGCGGCCGAGTTCTGCATCTCGTGCAAGGAATGGGAAGAGTCGCGCTAGGCCGCGTCGAGGCGGGCGCCATGATCGCGGCGACCGCTGTCGCGGTCGTCGTCGTGGACCAGGCATCGAAAGCCGCCATCCGGGCGGCTCTCGCGCCGCTGAGCACCGTCCCGGTCATCGACGGCTTCCTCAACATCACCCACGTGCGCAACCTCGGCGCCGCATTCGGGATCATGCCCGGTCGGCAGGTCATGTTCGTCGTCACGTCGGCTCTCGTGATCGTCGGCATCGGGGTGTTCGCGTCCTTCGGCGAGGTCCGTCGGCGGACTTCGGCGTTCGCACTCGGGCTCGTCGCCGGTGGTGCGCTCGGCAACCTGATAGATCGCGTCAGCGGGGACCGCCGGGTCACGGACATGCTTGAGATCCAGTTCCGCCATCGGGACGTCTTCCCCGTGTTCAACGTGGCCGATTCGGCGATCGTGGTCGGAGTGGCCTGCCTCGCATTCCTGCTCCTGATCGAGAAGGACCCGGACCAGGTCGACGACGGCGATGCTGCGGCGGCATGAGCGCTCACATCCACACACACACCGTCCGCTCCGACGAGGCGGGCCAGCGCCTAGACAAGCTTCTCGGCGAGCTCGACTTCATGCCGAGCCGCTCCGCCGCGGAGCGGCTGATCGAGCGCGGCTTCGTGCGGGTGAACGGGACCGTGACGGGCAAGCGGCACGTCGTGCGGTCGGGCGAGCACGTCCTCGTCGAGATCCCCCCGGCGGAGCCGTCGGACCTCATCCCTGAGCACGTCCCGCTCGACATCCGCTTCGAAGACGACCACCTCATCGTCTTGAGCAAGGCGGCCGGGATGGTCGTCCACCCCGCGCACGGCCACTGGTCGGGGACGCTGGTGCACGCTCTTCTCGCGCACAGCGAGGATCTCGGCACGCTGTCCGGCGACGACCGTCCGGGCATCGTCCACCGCCTCGACAAGGACACGTCGGGACTGATGCTCGTCGCGAAGGACGATACGACACAGGCGGCCCTCTCCGAGGCGATCAAGGTGCGCTCCGTCGATCGCCGCTACCTCGCCCTCGTTCACGGATACATATCTCCCGACGAGGGCATCATCGACGCGCCGATCGCGCGTCACCCCAAGGACCGCATGCGGATGGGGGTGGTCGAGTCCGAGGCGTCGCGGCAATCGGTCACGACCTTCCGGGTGCTCGAGCGATTCATGGCGGGCTCGGGCGACGACGGATACACGCTGCTGGAGTGCAAGCTCTACACGGGGAGGACGCATCAGATACGCGTCCACATGGCCTACATCGACCATCCCGTCGTCGGGGATCAGCTCTACGGTCGCCGGAAGGCGAGGGCGGATCTCGGGCTGTCCCGGCAGTTCCTGCACTCCTACCGCCTCTCGCTGGAGCATCCTGCCTCGGGGGAGGAGATCGAGCTCCTAGACCCGCTCGCTCCCGACCTGGCGCAGCCGCTCGCAAGTCTGGCCGACCGCTCGATGGGTCGGACGCCGGCGGGGAACGCGGTGCTCGGGGATGCGGCGCCAGGACTCTAGCCGCCGGGGTATAGTCAGCAACGGGTACGCGATCGGCATGGGGCCGGTCGCGAAGCGAGGACATCTGGAGGTCTGGGCGTGGGCGGAACCATCCTCGTCATCGAGGACGATCCTCAGAACCAGTACCTCGTGCGGTTCCTTCTCGAGCAGAGCGGGTTCGAGGTCATCGTGGCGAGCGACGGCGAAGCGGGCGTCGATCTCGCGCTCTCCCGTCGACCGGAGATGGTCCTCATGGACATGCTCCTTCCGAAGCTCGACGGATACGAGGCCACGAAGCTCATCAAGGCCGACGAGACGTTCACCGCTCCCGTGATCGCACTCACGGCGTACTCGATGAAGGGCGATCGGGAGCGCGTGCTCTCCGCGGGGTGTGACGGCTACATCTCCAAGCCCATCGATCCGGAGACGTTCGTCTCCCGGGTGATGTCGTTCCTCGTACCCCGGTTGGACGGGAGTGCGCGCGCATGAGGATCCTGGTCGTCGACGACGACGAGGCGAGCCGCTACTTGAGCCGGACGATCCTGTCCGCCCACGGTCACGAGGTGGAGACCGTGTCCGACGGCATCGAAGCGCTCGAGGCGGGGAGGCGCGAACCGCCCGGGCTGATCATCACCGACATCCTGATGCCGCGCATGGACGGCTATCGGTTGTGCCGAGCGTGGAAGGCCGACCCGGTCCTTGCCGATTCGCCTCTCATCTTCTACACCGCCTCCTACACCGATGTCGCCGACGAGCGGTTCGCGATCAGTCTCGGCGCTGACGCGTTCCTCACGAAGCCCCAGGACCCGGTGGCGCTCGTCGCGGCGGTCGACCGGACGGTCGCGCGCGTCCAGGCCGAGGGCGGCGCGAACCGTCCCGCCCAGAAGGGCGAGGCCGAGGTGCTGCGGGAGTACAGCGAGCGGCTCGTGCACAAGCTCGAGCAGAAGGCACTCTCGCTGCAGTCGACCAACGCCGAGCTCAAGCGCGCGATGGAGATCCTCTCCGACGAGGTCGAGGTGAAGCGTCAACTGATCTCCGACCTCGACGCCGAGATCGCCAAACGGGATCGCGTGGAGGCGGATCGCCGCCGGCTCGAGATGCTGAAGTCGAGCTTCGTGGCGACCGTCTCGCATGAACTGCGCACGCCGCTCACGAGCATCATCGGGTACGCGGAACTGCTGGAACGTCCCGAGGCGTCCGGCAAGCCGGCCGTCGCGGCGGAACTCATCGACAAGGTGCGCGCCAGATCGCTCGACATGAAGCGTCTGATCGAGGAACTACTCGAGGTCTCACAGATCCAGGCCGAGGGAGTACGGCTCGACCTGCGCTGGGCCGACCTCGGCCGGGTGGTGCGCGAGAGGGCGGCGGAGACGCGGCCGTCAGACAAGCATCGGCTCTCCGTCGAGGTCGGAGAGGGGCTCGACCGTGTGTGGTGCGACCCGGACCGGCTCGCCGGCGCCGTCGGCAGGCTCCTGGGCAACGCCGTCAAGTACTCTCCCGATGGCGGCGATGTCCGCCTCGTGGCACGTCTCGACGGCGGCGATGTGATCATCGAGGTCTTCGACCAGGGGATCGGGATGACCGCGGATGAGGTCAAGGGCGCGTTCGAGCGCTTCACCCAGGTGGACATGTCGACGACACGCGAGTTCGGAGGATTCGGGCTCGGACTCTTCATCGCGAGGCAGGTAGCCTTGGCGCATGGAGGCCGGATCGACGTGAGGAGCGAGCCGGGCGTCGGCAGCACGTTCTCCCTGGTCGTCCCGCTCGCGCCCGCGGGAGCCGACGAGTGATCGCGAGCGCGAAGCGCGTACTGGTCGTCGAGGACGAACGCGCGATCCGAGAGGCTGTCGAGGCCTACCTGGAGAGAGAGGGTTTCTGGGTGAGCGCCGTCGGCGACGGCCAGGCCGCGCTCGACGCGGTGGCGGCGCACGGCTACGACTTGGTCGTTCTCGACCTGAACCTCCCCAAAGTCCCCGGCGAGGAGGTCTGCCGCCGATTGCGGGACGCCTCCGACGTCCCGATCATCATGCTGACGGCGAAGGGCTCGGAGGAGGAGCGTGTCGCCGGTCTGGACCTGGGCGCCGACGACTACCTCGTGAAGCCGTTCAGTCCGCGCGAGCTGGTCGCACGGGCACGGGCTCTGCTGCGCAGGGCGCATGCCGACACCGAGCCCCAGCGCGGACGTGCCGAGTTCGGACCGCTCTCGATAGACATCGCCGGGCACCGAGTCTACCTCGACGGCGAGGAGGTAGAGCTCACCGCGAGCGAGTACAAGTTGTTGGCGACGCTGTCGAGGTATCCTGGTCGCGTCTACTCGCGCATGGAACTCGTGGAGAAGGTGCTCGGCTACGATTTCGAGGGTTACGAGCGAGCGATCGACAGTCACGTGAAGAACCTTCGCGCGAAGCTCGATGACGATCCCAAGTCCCCGCGGTTCGTCCACACGGTCTTCGGGATCGGCTACAGGTTCGATGCACCATCGGAACCGGAGTCTCGCTGACATGCCGCGCTCGACGCTCGTCTGGCGCCTCGGCCTCGCCTTCGCGGCTGTGGCTGCGGTGACGGCCCTTCTAGCGGCGGCGCTCCTCGGCGTGACCTGGCAGCGCCAGTTCACGAGCTACGTCCGCAGGGGACTCCAAGCCCAGGCGGACGGGGTCGCGCAGTCGGTCGCGGAAGCCTACGCGGCAGCCGGGGGATGGCAGGACCTCAGCCTCCAATTCTCGCACTCGGCGATGATGTCGGGACTGCGGGTCCGGATCCTCGACGCGGATGGGAAGGTGATCGAGGACACTGCCGACGTGATGGGCGGTGCGCTGACCCTCCCGGAGTCCGACGTCGGCCCCGTCGCTTCTTCGCGTGTGACGGTCGGAGGTGTGGACGTCGGCGCGGTCCGCGTCTCTCCCATCGCTCCGGGCGGGCTGCTGACCGAACGCGATCGCCAGTTCGTCAGGGCGGCCTTTCGCGGGCTGCTCATCGCGGCGCTGATCGCCGTGTGTCTCTCTTCGATCGCCGGAGCGTGGTACGCGCGGTCGATCGTGAGGCCCATCAACGCGGTGACGGAGGTCGCGGCGGCGCTGCGGGCCGGACGGCGCGACGCACGTACGGGCATGCGAGGTGAGGATGCCGTCGCTGTCCTGGGCGCGACGCTGGATCAGATGGCCGACGCGGTGGAGGCGGATCGCGAGTTCGAGCGTCGTCTGACGGCGGACGTCGCGCACGAGTTGCGCACGCCGTTGCAGGCGATCCAGGCGACGGTCGAGGCGATGCAGGACGGCGTCCTGCCCATGGACGTGGAGCGGCTCGGAGTCGTCCGCGAGGAGACCATGCGGCTCGGTCGGTTGACGGGCCACATCCTCGAACTGGCGCGGCTCGAGCGCGGAGAGGTGCCCTTCCGCTCGGACGTCCTCGATCCCGCCTGGCCGGTCTCTCGCGCCATCGAGGCGCATCGGGCGCTGATCGAGTCCTCCGGCCTCGAGCTGGTGGAGGACGTACGCGAAGGTCTCGGCGTGCGCGGTGACGCCGACCGGCTGACCCAGGCGGTCGGGAACCTGCTCTCGAACGCGGCCCGGTACACGGAGCCGGGCGGCACCGTCGTCGTGCGCCTCTCTGCCGACGAAGGTGAGGCTCTCATCGAGGTCTCCGACACCGGCATCGGGGTCGCGGAAGAGGACTCCGGCCGCGTCTTCACCCGCTTCTGGCGCTCGGCGGGAGCGCGCGAGCTCTCGAAGGGCGGTCTAGGCATCGGGCTCGCGGTCGTGAAGGAGATCGTCGATCGCCACGGCGGCGGCGTCACCGTGGCCGCGCGCGAGGGCGGAGGGACGACGTTCTCGCTGCGGTTACCGCTCGCGGGCTAGGGTCGGTCCTCGAGTCGCAGCGCGATCCGGGCGAGCACGACCCGCGAGCCGTCCTTGGGCGACGTCACCCAACCCACCAGTTCGCCCGTGTCCCCGGTGCCCGACGGCAGGGCGAGAGTTGCAGAAAAGCGGCCGCGCGTCCCGGTGCCTGCGGAGGCCAGCACGCGGCGCCGCACCAGGAGGCGTCCGGCTCCGTCGCGGATCTCTAGGAAGAAGACCGCCTCGAACACATCGGCGGTACCGCGCACCGAGAGAGTCGCTCCGGCGGCGTCGCCCGGTTGCGGTGTCTCGATGACGATCGGCGGGATCAGGTCCTCGAATGCCGCTGCGGTCTGCGGCGTGTCGAGGATGAGACCCTCTCCGCCGAGAGCGGTCAGGGGACTACCGTCGAGCCGGAACCTGACCGAGCGCACGGTCCGGAAGCCGGTGAGGGTGCACACGACCTGCGCTGCGCGCATCCGCATGGAGAGGCTTCCGCCGCCGGACGCGAAGGCGCCGGAGAGATCGATGGTCGCGACTCCGGCGGTGATGGACAGAGAGCGCAGGGCCGTCCCGGTCGGCACGGCCGAGCCGAGACCGCGCGAACGCTCCGCCGCCGTCGGCCCGGCTAGCAGGGCGCGAACCGCTTGTGCCGCGACGCTGGGGAGTCGGGCCTCGCGACGCACGGCCGCGACGCGCTCTCCTTCGACGAGGTAGACGATGACCGCGGTCGTCGCTTCGACAGCCGTGGGGGACGGTGGCGGGACCGGTGTCGATGGCGCCTCTGACGGCGCCGGCGGCGGCGCGGCTGGCTCGGACGACCGCGAGCACCCTGAGGCTGCGAGCAGTGCGAGCGTCAAGGCGAGCGTGATGGCGGCGCGACCGTTCACTGCGATCGTCTCCCTCCGTCTTCCGCGGCTCCGTGATGCCTCAGAATAAAAGGTACTCGAGCGACTGATTCGTTGCCTCACAATAAAGGTACTCGACGTCGGACGCCTTCACCTCCTCTTTCCATCTCGGGTTCTTGCGGGCGTTGAGCTTGTAG